>JAXDMI010000235.1:0-20462 GCA_034666145.1 Myxococcales bacterium
ACTTCGAAAGCGGCGCGTGCGGCCCTTGATACTGCATGCTCTCGCTGGTATCTAGCAGCAAATAACACAGCAGGTTGGTTTCCTCTTCAAACTGCTTCAAGTAAAACCGATCGCTTTTGCCGAACACCTTCCAATCGACATACCGCAGATCGTCGCCCGGCGCGTACTCGCGATGCTCGGCAAATTCGTTCGAGAAGCCGCGGTACGGGCTGCGGTGAAGGCCGGCGACGTAGCCTTCGACAATTTTTCGAGCGCGCAGTTCCAATCCATGTAACTTCGCAAGCGTTTGCGGCTCAAGCAGCGGGCTGATGGTTGGAGCGGCACGCGGCATAGACGATCTATTCTGATTTCGGATTGTGGATTTCGGATTGCGGATTCCATGCGGTCTTCAATTCGCAATCCGCACTCCCAAATCCGCAAACGATGCCTTCTTTAAGCGGCATGAGTGTCTTCCGCAACTGGGATTGTCTCGGCGAGATGGGCCACGATGTCGTCCGACTTCAAACCCTCCGCTTCGGCGTTGAAGTTCGTCACGATTCGATGTCGCAGCACCGGCGGCGCCACGGCGCGGATATCGTCGCCGCTGACGTAGTACCGGCCGTGCAACACCGCCCGCGCTTTCGCGGCGAGGACCAGGTACTGGCTCGCACGCGGACCGGCGCCCCAGCTAACGTAGTCGCGAACCATCTGCGGCACGTCGCCGTAACCGACGCGCGTGCGCCGGGCGAATTGAATCGCGTAGCGAGCCAGATGGTCAGCCACCGGCACCCGTCGGACAATTCGCGACATTTCGATGATATCCTTCGCCGACAGTGCGGAGGTTAGCTGCGTTGCGACATCGGCCGTCGTCCGCTTCACAATTTCCAACTCCTCATTCTCGCTCGGATAGTCGACGAGCACCATGAACAGAAACCGATCGAGCTGCGCTTCGGGCAACGGATACGTGCCCTCCTGCTCGATGGGATTCCGCGTCGCGAACACTTGGAACGGATCGGGCAGCACGTGCGTGACGGTGCCGACGGTGACGCGACGCTCCTGCATCGCCTGGAGGAGCGCAGCCTGCGTCTTGGGCGGCGTGCGGTTGATCTCGTCGGCGAGGATCAGGTTGTGGAAGATGGGCCCCGGCAGGAACCGGACGCGCCGGTGGACGCCGCCCTGGTTGTCTTCGTCCTCCTGCAGGACGTCGGTGCCGGTGATGTCGGCGGGGAGGAGATCGGGTGTAAACTGCACGCGACCGAACTCGAGGTCGAGCGCCTCGGCGAGCGAGGCGACGAGCAGCGTCTTGGCGAGGCCGGGCACGCCGACGAGGAGCGCATGCCCACGTGCGAGCAGCGCGACGAGCATGAGGTCGATGACCTCGTCCTGGCCGACGACGCGGGCGGCGACCGCCTCGTGGAGCTTCGCGCGCGCGGTAGCGGCACGGCCGAGGAGCTCGGCGTCGCTGGGTGCGGCGGCCTGCTGCGACTCGCGCGCACGCTCTTCGACCTGGGGCTGGCTACTACTCACCGCCCTCTCTGTTCTCACGAGTGGACCGGGCGTGTCAAAGCACCCTTTGCAGGCGCGACCATCCCGACGTAGAAGCTGAGGCTTGATGTTCCAACCGACCGAGACGGTGACGCGTCCCGATCCCGGCCTGGCCCGCGGCAAATGGGAGGCCCCGGCGTGGGCCTTCTGGGTGGCCCTGGCGGTCGTCCTCGTGGGCACGACGCTCTACGTGCTGCGACGCGCCGGCGTCTTGCGGAGACCGAAGGCATGAAGGCGAACATCCGCAAGATCCTCTACGCGATGCTCCTCGGCGTCTGCGTCTACTTCGGGCTCGCGCTCTACAGTGGGCTCGGGAAGATCCGCGACTCGCTCGCCATCTTCCACATCGAGACGTTCTTCTTCGCGTGCGGGCTCGCGTTCGGCAACTACGTCCTGCGGTTCCTCAAGTGGGAGTTCTATCTCGCGCGGCTCGACATCCGGAACATCCCGAAGCTCGACAGCTTCCTCACGTTCCTCTCGGGGTTCGAGCTCACCGTCACGCCGGGCAAGGTCGGCGAGGTCTTCAAGTCGCTGGTGCTCTTCGAGACGCATGGCGTCCCGATGACCAAGACCGCGCCGATCGTCGTCGCCGAGCGCGCGACGGACGTGATCGGGATCGTCGTCCTTATCGTGTTCGGCTCGCTGGGCTTCTCGGGCGGCCTCTTGTGGGCAGGCATCGGCATGGGGCTCGTCCTCACGCTCATCCTGGTGGTCGGCAGCAAGAAGGCGTCGATGGCGCTGATCCACATGGTGGGTCGAATGCCGGGCAAGCTCGGCAAGATCGCGCCGAAGCTCGAGGCCGCATACGAGAGCCTCGCGACGATGCTGCGCTTCCGGAACCTCATCGTGCCGAGCATTCTCTCGGCGGCCGCGTGGACGCTCGAGTGCCTGGCTCTGTGGGTCATCTTGGGCGGCTTCGGCCAGTCCACGAGCATCCCGCTGGCGACATTCTTCTATGCGACGAGCACACTGGTGGGCGCGATCGTTCCGGTGCCGGGCGGCCTCGGCGTGACGGAGAGCGCGCTGATGGGCCAGATGACGGAGATCGGCCACGTCGAGAAGGGCATCGCGACGGCAGCGATGATCCTGGTGCGCTTCGCGACGCTCTGGTTCGCGGTCGTGGTCGGCTTCATCGCTCTCTCGTGGATGAAGCGCCGCCACCCGGGCCTCCTCGCCAAAGACGACCCCAACGTCGCCGCCCTCACGAAAAAGACCTGAGACGAGGCGAGACGAGACGACCCGGAGGAGGTCTCTCGGAATCCGATCCGTTAGGGGATGGCGCGGAGGGCCGTGAGGATCACTTCGAAGTCGGCCGGGGGATCGACCTCGAAGCGCACCTTCTTGCCCGTCGTCGGGTGAATGAAGCCTAGGAGGCGCGCATGCAGCGCGGGGCGGCCCAGGGTTTCGCCGGCTTCGCGGAAGACGGGGTGCTTCGAGGGCTTGCCGTAGAGCGCGTCGCCGAGGATCGGGGTCCTCGCGTCGGCGAGGTGGACGCGGATTTGATGCGTGCGGCCCGTCTCGAGCCGGCAGGCGACGTACGTGGCGAGGCCATGCGCGAGGCTCTCCAACGGCTTCACGTGCGTCACCGCACGCTTGCCCGTCTTGAGCTTCGACGAGAACTTGAGGCGGTCCTTCGGATGACGGCCGTGCATCGTGTCGAACGTCTGCTTTGGCACGTCGCCCAGGCAGATCGCCACGTATTCGCGATCGATGGTGTGCGCCGCGAACTGCGCCTTGAGGTGCTCGCGCGCACGCGGTGTTCGCGCGACCACCATCACGCCGCTCGTTCCCTTGTCGAGACGATGAACGATGCCGGGACGGCTCCGCTCGACCGCAACCGCATCGGCCGGCGGCTTCGGCGGCGGCGGCATTCGCGGGTCCTCCGGCGGCGTCGACGGAGCGCGCACCGAGTAGCTGGGGCGCTCGTCCACGTCCTCGTCGCCGTCCGGGGGATCGAAGACGCCGCGCGCCAGGAGACCATTGACCAGCGTGCCGGTGCGATTGCCGCGCGCCGGATGCACCACCAGGCCGGCCGGCTTGTTCAGCACGATCACGTCGTCATCGATGTAGAGTACATCGAATTCGATGCCCTCTTCGGCGAGCGCCTCGGTGGGCGGTGGCGCCTCGGGCTCGACCGATATGCGCGAGCCCTCGCGGAGCTTCTCGGCGGCCTTCTTCACGACGCCGTCGACGGTCACGCCGCCGTGCTCGATCCATCGCTGCAGCTCGGAGCGCGACGGGCCGTCCTCCATTGCCGACAACGTCGACGCCAGGAACCGATCGAGACGTGCGCCCGCAGCCTCACGCGGAACGACGAGCCGGATGGTGCGCGTAGCCGTCCCCATCCTGCTTCGCGCGGCGCCGGCTACCAGATTTTCGATTTGATGTGGCCCTTGGCCTTGATCAGGATGTCGACGAGCGCTCGATCGTAGAAGTTCTTCGGGTAGAGCTCAGGCGCGACGCGGCGTTTGTAGAGCGCGCGGCCCTCCTCGATCTCCTCGGACAGCGTCTCGAAGAGGTTGTCGTTCGTGACGCCGTTCACGATCTTCTCCTCGTTGTAGAGCGAGAGATCGCTTGCAATGGCGCGCGCCAGGCGGCGGGCGGCTTCCTCGGTCTCGATGAGCGGCATCGGCGTGGTCTCCTCGGGTCTCGCGTACAGTATCGCGAACGGGTGCCGCGGATGTCAAAGGTGCGCTTTCGAACCGACAGCTCAGGGGCGCGCAGAGCGCGCGGGGGATGTATAAGTAGCCCTGACGAGCAATGAAGTGACTGCACGTACGTTTCCTTCCTTCCCCACGTTCGGGGCCGCCCTCGAGGACGCCGCCAAGGCCGACCCGACGCTCGGGTTCCGCTTCATCTCCGAGGACGGAGTGCCGGGGTTCGCCCCGAAAGCGCAGAGCGAGGCCTCGTTCTCGTACACCGCGCTCGAGCGCGCGAGCGCCCGCTACGGCGGCGCGCTCCAGGCCCTCGGCCTCAAGAAGGGCGATCGGGTCGCGCTGATCCTCCCCGCCGCCGAGGACTTCGTCCTCTGCTTCTTCGGCGCCATGCGGGCGGGCATCGTCCCGGTGCCCATCTATCCGCCGCTCGGCCTCGGGCAGCTCCAGGGTTACCTCGACAACACGCGGCACATCGTCGCGAAGGCCGGCGCGCGCGCGCTCGTCACCACTGCGCAGATCAAGCGCATGCTCGGTACCGTGCAGGCATCGTCGCCCGCGCTCGAGCAGGTGGTCGCCGTCGAGGCCATCCGCGAGTCGCTCGAGCTCCTCAAGCCGGTGAAGCTCACCGGGGACGACGTCGCGTTCCTCCAGTTCACGAGCGGCTCCACGTCACGGCCCAAGGGCGTGATGCTCACGCACGCGAACTTGATGGCCAACGTGAAGTGCATCACGCACGACGGTCTGCACATGAGCGGCGACGACGTCGGCGTGTCGTGGCTGCCGCTCTACCACGACATGGGGCTCATCGGCTTCGTGCTGGCGCCCATCATCTACCGAACGCCGATCGTCTTCCTGCCTCCCCTGCTCTTCCTGAAGCGGCCCGTGAGCTGGCTCCAGGCGATGACGCGGCACAAGGGCAGCATCTCGTTCGGTCCCAACTTCG
This sequence comes from Myxococcales bacterium, assembly GCA_034666145.1. GTDB lineage: Bacteria > Myxococcota_A > Polyangia > Polyangiales > Polyangiaceae > Labilithrix. The sequence goes on from JAXDMI010000235.1 coordinate 5,125, forward strand.
CGTACGCGTTGTGCGTGAAGCGCATTCGCGAGCGCGAGCTCGAGAAGATCGATCTCTCGAGCTGGCGCGTCGCCGGCTGCGGCGCCGAGCCGATCCGTCCCGAGACGCTCGAGTCGTTCGCCGAGAGCTTCGCGAAGGTCGGGTTCTCCAAGAACGCGCTCCTTCCCTCGTACGGCATGGCCGAGTCGTCGCTCGCCATCTCGTTCACCGAGCTCGGCGAAGGCATGAAGACGCTGTCGGTCGACGGCGAGACGCTCTGGGCCGAGAACCTCGCCAAAGAGGTGCCCGCGGACGATCCGCGCGCGGTCCGTCTCGTGTCCTGCGGCAAGAAGTTCGAAGACCACGACATCGAGGTCTTCGCCTCAGACGACGCCGAGAGCGCCACGCCTCTCGCCGAGGATCACGTCGGCGAGATCCGCATCAAGGGTCCGAGCGTGATGAAGGGCTACTGGGAGGACGTCGAGCGCTCGCGCGAGGCCTTCGCCGGCGAGTGGCTCAAGACGGGCGACCTCGGGCTCCTGCACGCGTTCACCCCGGGCACGCGTCACGTCTTCATCTGCGGCCGCTCGAAGGAAGTCATCATCGTCAACGGGCGCAACTACTATCCGCAGGACATCGAGTGGGAAGCGAGCCACGTCGACGGCGTCCGCAAGGGCAACGTCATCGCGTTCGGCGCGCGCGACAACACCGAGCGCGATCGCGAGCGCGTCGTCATCGCGTTCGAGGTGCAGGACGCTTCGAAGATCATCGACCCCAAGGAGCTCGTCCGGCAGAACCAGCCGCTCGTCTCCGCGGTGCGAAAAGCGGTGCTCGACGGCATGAACCTGTCGCTCGACGACGTCGTACCGCTCGCGCCCGGCGTCCTCCCCAAGACCTCGAGCGGCAAGCTGCAGCGCGCGAAGACGCGCGAGCTCTACGAGTCGGGCGCGCTTCTCGAGCGCAAGAGCGCGCGCGACGAGGACAAGCTGTCGGTCTTGAAGGAGGCCGCCAAGAGCCAGCTCTCGTACTTCAAGCTCGCGGTCCTCGGTGGAGCGGGCTCGCGTCGCAAGAAGGACTGAGCCGCCTCCGCGCCTTTCAGGGAAGGCCGATGACGGGCGTCGGTGTGGGGTTCAGTCCGGCGTCGTCGTCGCCGGCCGTGCCCGGGGGATGGCCGAGGCGCCCGGCGCCATCAAGCGTGTTGCTCCCCCAGGCGACGGGGACGCCGCCGGCGAGGGTGAGTCCGAACGCGAGCTGCGCGTTGATACTGAGGCTCGCCAGGGCGGGCCCCGGCACGGGCGCCGGCGCGTAGTAGGGAACGGGGATCGTGTTCACGATGCAGCCGGCATCCCTCGCCTGACCACCGCCGGCCGCCACGATGTCCGCGCCCCAGCACCACGGCGCGCCGCCGTCGACGAGCGCGCACGTTGCCCTTCCTGCGTGCACGCTGATCGCGCCCGAGATCGGTGCAATCTGCACGGGCTTGGGATGAACGAGCTCGTCCGCATTCGCGAGGTTCAGGTCGTTCTCGCTGTTGCGACCCCAGCACCACACGGTGCCGTTGTCCCGCGCGGCACACACGGTATCCGTCACGACGACGTCCGTGACGTGATCGAACGCGCCGCCCCCGCCGTCCGCCTCCATCGTCACGCGTTGCGGCACCGGGTTGTAGAAACCGCCGGAATAGGAGATGTCGCTGAGGGCGCCCGGCGTATGTCCGAGCTGGCCGCGATCGTTCTTTCCCCAGCACCAGACGAGGCCGGCGTTGTCGACCGCGCACACCGATCGGCCCAGGTAGCCCAGCTTCATCCGCACGACGTTGGCGAGGCCGGGGACGACCGTCGGCAGGGCCGTGGGGCTGGCCGGGCTTCCGGTCTGGCCGTCCAGGTTGCGGCCCCAGCACGTGACCTCCGACCGTGGCGGCGCGATCGCACATGCGAATGCGCCGCCGGCGAACACCTGGCTGGCCAAGAGGCCGGGGATTTGCGTCGGCACCGGTGTGCAGTGCGCGACCCCGCACGCAGGAACGTCGGTGGGGGCACGACCGAGCTCGCCCTCCGTGTTGCGTCCCCAGCACCACACGGTGCCATCCATCTTCACGGCGCAAACGTTGGTGGACCCGAACGAGATCGACGCGACGCTGTCGAGCCCTTGAACCTGGCGCGGAGCCGAGTCGGGCACGGTGACCGGCGCTCCGAGCTCGGCGAACGCGTTCGTACCCCAACACCAGACCGTTCGATCGGAGAGGAGCGCGCAGGCGCTCTCCGAGCCGGCGACGATCTGGATGGCATGCTGCGGGACTGCCTGGTCCGCGGGCGCGTCGTTTGGTGGGAGCGCGTCGATCGCCGCGTCCTCGGTGGTGCGCGATGCGTCTTCGCCGCTCGTCGTCGCGACGGCGGGATCGTCGCCGACGCACGCCGACACGACGAGCACCCCGAGCGCTCCCAACGCGAGCGCGGAGCAGACCATCACGTTTCGCCGCATACCTTCGACGCTATCGGAACGGCCTATCAGCGTCGAGATAGCCGCCCGGCATGACTACCGCAAGAGCCCAGCCCAATCGGCCGGTCCCACACGGTTGCAACTTGGAAACGTTCTTACTAAGGTCCCTCTCCGGATGACGGGCCGTGCCGACAAGATGCTCGCGGATCTGAAGCGCGCGGGGCTCAAGCTCACGCCGCAGCGCATCGCGATCGTCCGCGAGCTCGCCGACGATCTCAGCCATCCCACGGCGCAGGCGCTCTTCGAGCGGCTCCGTCCGGCGTACCCGACCATGAGCTTCGCGACCGTCTACAGCACGCTCGACGTGCTCGTCGGCAAGGGACTGGCGGGCTCGCTCAACGCAGACCAGGGCTCGCGTGCGGTCCGATTCGATCCCAACGTCGAGCCGCATCATCACGCCATCTGCGATGCGTGCGGATGCGTGCTCGACATCCCGCTCGACAACATCCCGCTCGACGGTCCCGTACCGACTGCCGAGCTCGAGGGCTTTCGCGTGCTCCGCGAGGAGCGCACCTACCGCGGTCTTTGTCACCGCTGCACCTGAAGAAGAAGATTCGGACAGGAAAAAGGAGAGAACATGAGCAAGCAGCTGAACGGGTCGAAGACCCACCAGAACCTGAAGGATGCATTCGCGGGCGAGTCGCAGGCGAACCGTCGCTACCTCTACTTCGCACAGCAGGCGGACATCGAGGGCCTTCCCGAGATCGCCGGCAACTTCAAGGAGACCGCGGACGGCGAGACCGGTCACGCGCACGGTCACCTGAAGTACCTCGCGTCGGTCGGCGATCCCGCCACCGGCCTGCCGATCGGCAACTCGGAGAAGAACCTCAAGGCCGCCATCGCCGGCGAGACCCACGAGTACGAGACCATGTACCCGGGCATGGCGAAGAGCGCGCGCGACGAAGGCTTCGACGACATCGCCGAGTGGTTCGAGACGCTCGCGAAGGCCGAGAAGAGCCACGCGGGTCGCTTCCAGAAGATGCTCGACACGCTCAAGTAGGAACGTCATCGCGAGCCTCACCCCCAACCCCCTCTCCCTTTGGGAGAGGGGGCAAGGGGGTGAGGCTCCAGGCTTTTGACTGCACGCATGGCCAAGATCAGCCCCAAACCCGTTCGGCCTCCCGCACGCGACTTCAACGATGCGCGTTACTGGGACGAGCGTGATCTCGAGGGGGAGCTCAAGCGCGTCTTCGAGGTCTGTCACTCGTGCCGGATGTGCGTGAACTTCTGCGGCAGCTTCCCCGACCTCTTCGGGCGCGTCGACCGCGACATCGAGACGAAGGACGCGCACGGCGCGGAGCTCCTCGATGCGAAGGACTTCACGTCGGTCACCGAGCTCTGTTGGCAGTGCAAGATGTGTTACGTCGAGTGCCCGTACACGCCCGACCAGGGACACGAGTGGATGATCGACGTCCCTCGCCTGCTCATGCGCGAGAAGGCGCAGCGGGCGAAGCGGAGCGGCATCACCATCCAGGACCGCGCGCTCGGTGAGCCCGGCAAGCTCGGCTCGCTCATGTCGGGAGCGTTCGCGCCCGTCTCGAACTTCGTGAACGCCAACCGCCTCATGCGGAAGGTGAACGAGAAGACGCTGGGCATCTCGAGCAAGTTCAACGTCCCGGGCTTCGCGGCGCAGACCTTCGAGAGCTGGCTGTCCAAACACAAGCCGCTACCGGAGGCCGGGAAGGCGGGCACCGTTGCGATCTTCGCGACGTGTCTCGGCGACTACAATTTCCCGAAGCTCGCCGCCGCCACAGTGCTCGTGCTCGAAAAGAACGGCTACGCGGTGGAGCGCCCGCGGCAAGAGTGCTGCGGCATGCCCAACCTCGACGGCGGAGACATCGACGCCGCGCGCGCAAAGGCGCGCTTCAACGTCGAGCAGCTCTTGCCGCTCGTCGAGAAGGGGTTCCCGGTGATCGTCCCCGGGCCGACGTGCTCGTACACGATCAAGAAGGAATGGCCCGAGCTCCTCGGCACGCCCGAGGCGAAGAAGGTCGCCGCGAGCACCTTCGAGGCGATGGAGTTCATGGAGCGACTGCGTCGCGACAAGACGCTCGTGAAGGAGTTCACGAAGGGCTACGGCAAGGTCGCGTATCACGCCGCCTGTCACCTCCGCGCGCAGAAGATCGGCACACCGGGTGCACGAATCCTCGGTCTCCTTCCGGACACCGAGGTCGACATCGTCGAGAAGTGCTCGGCGGTCGACGGCACCTGGGGAATGAAAGCGCAGCACTACGAGATGGGCCGCAAGTACGCGCAGAAGCTCACGCGCGGCATCGAGAACGTCGAGCCCAAGCTCGTCGTGACCGATTGCCCGCTCTCCGCGCAGCGCATCCAGCAAGAGAACGACGTCACGCCGCTGCACCCCATGGAGGCCCTCGCGGGCGCCTATGGGCTCGACCTCGAGGCATCCTCATGAAGCCCATCGAACGTTCCGAGATCCTCGGTCTCGCCGAGTACGAGAGCATCCGCGAGCCGTTCCGCGCGCGGATCATCGCGGAAAAGAAGGCTCGGCGTGTCGCCCTCGGTCCGCAGGCCTCGTGCGTCTTCGAGAACCGCGACACGGCGCTCATGCAGATCCAGGAGATGCTCCGCACAGAGCGGATCACGCGACCCGCTGCCATCGATCACGAGATCGAGACGTACAACCAGCTGGTGCCGGGCGATCACGAGCTCTCCGCCACCGCGTTCATCGAGATCGACGAGAAGGCCGACCGCGAGAAATTCCTCTTCGAGGCGAAGGGCCTCGATCGCAGCTTCGCCCTGATCGTCGACGGTGCCCGCTGTCACGGCAAGCACGACGAGGCGCGCGAGAACCCCGATCGCACGACTGCCGTGCACTACCTCAAGTTCCCGCTGCAGCCCGCGGCGGAGACCGCGCTTCGTGACGTGCTCGCGAAGAAGCGGAAGCCCGCCGACGTGACCCTCGAGCTCGTCGTCGAGCATCCGCGCTATTCGGCGAAGACGGTGCTCCCGGCGTCGCTCGTGCAGAGCCTCGCCGAGGACCTCGCCTGACCTCATGATCACGCACGACCGCTCCGTGCGCTTCGAGGACGTCGACGCGGCGGGCATCGTCTTCTTCGCGCGCTTCTTCGGCTACTGCCACGACGCGATGGAGCGCTTCTTCGACGACGTCCCCGGCGGCTACGCCGCGCTGACCATGAAGCGCAAGGTCGGCTTCCCTTCCGTGCACGCGAGCGCGGATTTCAAGGCTCCGATCGGCTACGGCGACGTCGCGCGCATCGAGGCGACCATCACCAAGCTGGGCACGACGTCGTGTCACTTCCGCTTCGAGATGACGCGCGCCCGCGACGGCGCGCACGTCGCGACCATGAACCACGTCCACGTGTGCACCGACCTCGTGACGATGACGAAGCTCCCCTTCCCCGCCGACGTGCGCGCGGCGCTGGCGAAGCACGTCGTCGCCGCGGTCGCGGGCTGAGCGCGCTACGCGCTCTGGCGGTACACCGCGTCGTCGGGGAGCGGCTCCTCGCGCGGCAAGCTCACGAGGTCCATCGGGTCGCGGCCGCTCGCCTTGATCTTGCGGACGTGGAGGACCATCCCGATGCCGAAGAGGAACAGCACGACGCACATCCACTGCGCCGGCGTCAGTGACCCGAAGCGCGGGTCGGCCTGGTCGACGTCGCGCACGCGGAGGAAGTCCATCGCGAAGCGGACCGGCGCATAGCAGAGCGCGGTCGCGGCGACATAAGAGCCGGTCGCGAGCTTCTTGCGCCACGTGAGCGCCAGCATCGTCGCGAGGATGACCGTGAACATCATCTCGAGGAGACCGAGATCGAACTGCGGGGCGTTGCCCCAACGGAGCTCGAGGTCACCGGTGCCGATGCTCAGGAGCTTCTGGATGCGCTCCGGACGACCGAACGCAACGGCGAGCCAAGATCCCGCTTCTGCCCTCATTCCAGGGTGATCGTGCACGACCGAGCAGCCGCTGCGGCCGAAGACCCACGCCACCGGGAACACGCTGAGGATCACGTCCGCGAACGGGAGGATCGGCATGGTGAGCTCACGTTTCCGGAAGCGCGGGATGATGAACCCGATGCCTGGGACGCGCGCGAGCGGAGCCGTCTCGTAGAATTTCCAGAGCGTGATGCCGATGAACGCGCCGATGAAGCCGCCGAACGAGCTGAGGCCTTCGTAGAGGAGGAAGATCGACCACGGACGCTTCACGAACTCGGGCCAGTGATAGAAGACCTGGTCGAGCATGTGGCCGCCGAGGAAGCCGCCAATCAGCATCCACGTGATGAACGAATTGAGCTTCTCGAGATCGAGGCCGCGTTGCCGCGCCCGCCGCGTCGCGAGATAGGTGCCGAGGATCACGCCCGTCGCAACGAGCAGCCCGAACGGATGCAGCGTCAGAGGACCGATCTTCAGGTCGGGCACGTGGATGTACGGGATCATCGATCGCCTGGCTTTCTAGCAGGTCCCGGGCGTCCGCGGATGATGATCGCGTCCTTGGCTCCGGCTTGATCGCCGGGAAGGACCACCACCTCCCAGCCGTCGCAGGCGCGGTGATAGAGCTCGCGATCGGCGCGCGCGTCTGGGCACGACGCCTGCGGAAAACGGCGCTCGAATGCGCCGCCGAGCCGGTCCATGGCGTGGACCTGGGCCTCGGTGCGATCCTCGGAGACTGACGGGTCGAGCTTCACGATCTGATCGGCTTCGGCCCAGAGCACCATCATGTCCGCGCCTTCGATGCGCGCGCCGGTGACGACGCCGTCTTGCTCGGCGAGCGTGACCTCGAGCGTGAACAGACGCGACTCGCGCTCGGGTCGCGTCGGCAGAAGGAAATAGAGGTCTTCCTCGCGATGACGAGGGACCGTTCCCCACGTCATGCTCGTGCGACCGGTCATGAGCGTCCGCAGCGCAGGCGGACCTTCGGCGCGCGGAACGCCGTAGGCCTGCTCGTCGAGGAGCACGCCGATGGCGCCGAGGATCGATTCGCCGATCGCGCGGCGCTGAACGGCGGCAGACTCGAGCTTCGCGTCCTCGTAGCGCACGCGCCGCGCGATGTCGCGGAGCTCGGCGTCCTGCATGTTCGAGCCGAGCGCGGTGAGGAGCGCGATGGCGGCAACGGCATGCGGGCCGTCCGGGAGATCGGCGAGGTAACGTCGCACGCCTTCCTGCGTGGCCTGCGATCGCTCGAAGAAGCGGGGCTCCTCCTCCTCGAAGACAGCCCGCACCTCGTCGGCGAATGCGCCTTTCGGATGGCGCGCGAGGTACTTCTGCGCACGAGCGAGCCTCGTGCCCGTCGCGCCCGCGACGCGGAACGCGCGGTAGTCCTCGACGTCCGCGGAGCCGGAAATCATGGGCTTGAACGTGGCGCAGCCGCCCGATGTGACGGCGAGGACGAGCCACGCGAGCGCAGCGCAGCGCTTCACGGCCCGCCTCCGTCGAGGGTAGTGCCGCCTTCGCCGATCGCGCCGGCCTCCGAAAAGATCGATGCCGAAGGCGCGACGGGCGGTGCGGTCTGACAGAAGTCGCACTCGGTCGGCACCGCGGGCGCCTGGTCGTCGACGTACGTCGCGTACGTCGAGCAGGACGCGGCGTCGAGCGCGCGCAGGCATACCTCGCCGTCGTGGAAGAGCGGACGGCAGGTCGCAGGAAGGACGATCTCGGGGAGCTGTGCCGGGTCGCACGCGCTCTGGCAACGTGCCGTGTCGAGGCCGCATTCCTGGCAGCGCTGGCAATCCTCGAGCTTCCGCGCGTTGGCGTAGCGATCGCGATCGAGATCGGTCGCGGTACGTCCGCACGCGCCGGTATCGCCCACCGTCGGTGCCATGACGAGTACGCCCAGGATCGCGATCACCACGTGATGCAGGTGGCTCTTGGATCGCGATCGCATGCCCGCGCTCACGGCAGCACCTCGTATGCGACGACGAAGCCGAGCTGCCCGCTGAGCACGGGATACGTGACGGTGGCCTTGTCGCGTGTGCCCGCGCCGTAGAAGACGTCGCCGACCATCTCGGCCGCGACGCCGATGCCGCCGAGGAAGTACCAGGTCGCTCCGAGGCCCGCCTCGAGGCCCCAGGTCGCGTCGGGCGTCACCACCACCGGAATGCCCGCTCGGCCATAGAGCGCGAGCGAGGTCCATCGGCGATAACCGAGATACGACGGGGTCATCACCACCTGGCCGACGCCTTGGAGCGCCGCCGACGTGCGCAGCGTCGCGCCGTGCTGGAAGCCGAGCGGGTTACCGAACGTCGCGCCGACGCCGATGTCGATGTACGGCGCGGTTCGCGAGACGCTCTGCGCGTCGCTGCCGAGCGGCGTCGAGAGGCGATACGGGTTGTTGAACCGAAGCCCGTCGCCGAAGAAGGTGGTCAGGAAGAGCTGGACGTAGCCGGGTCGCGTGCGGAACGGATCGGGCTCCGGCTTCGGTTTTTCCGCGGGAATCGTGACGCCGTCCTCGTCCTCGGCCGCGTGCGCGGCGCCTTCGCTCGCGAACCCGACCATCATGGCGGCGGAGAGCGCCACCACGATGACGCACGACCTCTGCGCCCGAGCCGCGAACGACGTCGCCGCGAGCATCAGGTCCGATTCACCCGCACCTTGGGCTTCGCGCCGAGGAGCGCGAGCTGACCGCACGCGGCGCTGACGTCGTCGCCGCGACGGCGACGGATGAAGCACGAGTACCCGGCGTCGCAGACCACGCGCTGGAACGCGAGCACGCCGGCGAGGTTCGGCGGGCCGAGCGTCGAGGCGCTGATCGGGTTCATCGGGATCAGATTGATCTTCACCTGCAGGCCACGCAGCAGGCGCGTGAGCTTGCGTGCCTCCTCGATGGTGTCGTTCTTCCCGGCGACGAGCGTGTACTCGATGGTGATGCGACGGCGACGCGGCAGCGGATAATCGCGGAGCGCCTGCATCAGCACCGGCAGCGGATATTTCTTGTTGATGGGCATGAGCCGCGAGCGCGTCTCGTCGTCGGCCGCGTGCAGCGAGATGGCGAGGCCGATCTGCCCGCCGAAGTCCTGACCGAGCCGCGCGATCTCCGGAACGAGGCCGCTGGTGGAGACCGTGACCTTGCGGCTCGAGAGCGCGACGCCGTCGGGATGCGTGAGGAGCTTGAGCGCGCGCACCGTGGAGTCGTAGTTGTGCAGCGGCTCGCCCATGCCCATGAGCACGACGTTGCGGATGCGCTCGTTTGCATCGAGGCGCGAGCGACCGACGAGCACCTGCGCGATGATCTCGTCGGCGCGCATGTGGCGCTTCAGGCCGGCGACACCGCTCGCGCAGAACACGCAGCCCATCGCGCAGCCCACTTGCGTGCTGATGCACTGCGTGACCGGGATGAACGGCTCCTTGTTCTTGAAGCCTGAGCCGTTGCCCGAGCCGTTGTTGATCGAAGAGCCGGCGCTCCCCTCCTCCTCTTCGTCCTCGTCGTCGACCGCGGCCGCGGCATCGGCGTCCTCGAACTGGGCTGCGTCGCTCCCGATGCCGGCGTCGCTCGTTCCGCCCGTGAGCGGCGACGGGAGATCGGAGCGCCCAGCAGTCACGCGCGGGATGAGCACCGTCTCGACGTTGGCGCCGTCGTGCATGCCGACGAGCAGCTTGCGCGTGTCGTCGGCGGCCCGGCGCTCGGTGACGATCGAGAGCACGCCGTCGAGGCCCTCGGCGGTGAGCCGCTCGCGGAGCGACACCGGGATGTCCGTCATCAGGCTCGCGTCGGTGACGCCGCGCTGATGGATCCACTTGAAGACGCTCTTGCCGTGGAACGCCCTCCCGCCGAGGCGCACCGTCTCCGTCGCCCACTCCTCGGGGAAGCGCGCGAGCGGCAGCGTGCTCGGGTCGGGCTTGGACGCGATCGCCACGGGTCGATCCTAGCCCTTCGCCGCCGCGGGCGGACCTTTCGCGGCTTTTTCCGTCTTCTCGTGCGTCTTCGCCTCTTCCCAGTACGTGTCCAGCGTCTCGAGGGGGAGGTTCTTCTCGCCACCCGCTCCCCAGCCGCCGTGCACGGTCTTGACGCGTGACTCGACGTGCGAGAACCGCCGCGTGAACTTGTCGATGGTGCGGCGGAGCGCGCCCTCGGCATCGACCTTCACGTGGCGCGAGAGATTCACGAGCGCGAAGAGGATGTCGCCCATCTCGTCTTCGATGGCCTGCGTATCGCCGCTGGCGATGGCCTGATCGAGCTCGGCGAGCTCCTCGGTGACCTTTTCGCGCGAGCCGCGCGCGTCGGGCCAGTCGAAGCCGACGCGCTCCACCTTCTCGCCGATGCGCTGCGCACGCGTGAGCGCCGGAAGGCTGCGCGGCACGCCGCCGAGGAGGCCACGCTCGCCCTTCTCCTTGGCTTTGAGCTTCTCCCAGTTGCGCAGGACCTCGTCGGCGTCCTTCGCGTCCATGTCCCCGAAGACGTGCGGATGACGATGAACGAGCTTCTCGACGATGCCCGAGACGACGTCGTCGATGGCGAACGCGCCCTCCCTACGGCCGAGCTCGGCCTGGAAGACCACCTGGAGGAGGAGGTCCCCGAGCTCCTCGCGGATCGCCTTGCGATCACCCGAGTCGATGGCGTCGATGACCTCGCAGGCCTCCTCGAGGGCGTATTTCCGGAGTGTTTCGAAGGACTGCTCACGGTCCCAAGGGCACCCGTCCGGCGCGAGCAAGCGCTGCATCACCTGGACGAGGCGCGTGAGCGTGGAGCCGTCCTGGGCCTCCAGGGCGGGCACCGGGCGCGGGAGATCCTCGTCGAAGCGCGGGAGTTTGGAGGGGCCGGACGCAAGGTCAGACATGCCCCGCGGACTTAGCACGTAGGGTGATACAATTCGACGGGATGGCGGCCGAGGCCGGGAGAGAGCCGGGGACGAGCTTCCGCCGGAAGATGATCTTCCTTGCGGTCGTGCTCGTGCTCGGGCTCGCGTATCTGCTGCGCGGCGTGCTCGTGCCGCTGTTCCTGGCGTTCCTGCTCGCGTACGCGCTCGACCCATTCGTCGATCGTCTCGAGGCGCTGCGCGTGCCGCGTCCGCTCGGCGCGATCCTCGTGATGCTCGGCATCGCCGGGCTCGTGAGCGTGGTCATCGTCTACGCCGTCCCGATGTTCGTCGACGAGGTGCGCGACGCGTCGAGCGCGCTGCCCGAGCAGATCCACGCGCTCCAGTCTCGGATCGAGCCATGGTTCGCGACGCAGCTCCACGTGAAGCTCCCGCACTCGATGAACGATCTCGAGAAGGCGCTCACCGAACGGATCCAGTCCGGCGACGGTTACGACAACGCGCGGTCGTTCCTGTTCGGGACCATCGGCTACGTCGGCGTGGCGCTCTCGGCGTTGATCGTGCCGGTCTTCGCGCTCTATCTGCTCATCGACTTCGATCGCATCGTGGCGCGCGTCGAGCAGCTCGTGCCGCGCCGGTGGGCGCCTCCCATCGCCGACGTCGCGCGGCAGATCCACAAGACGCTCAGCGGGTACGTGCGCGGGCAGCTCACCGCCAACATCGTCCTCGCCGCGCTCTATGCGACCGGCCTGCGCATGGTGGACATTCGCCTCGCCGTGCCGATCGGCGTCGTCACCGGCATGCTCGCGTTCGTGCCGTACGTCGGGTTCTTCATGGGCCTATCGCTGGCCATGTCGATGGCCATCCTCGACTGGCAGGGTCCGGGGACGCTCGTCGGCGTCATCGCGGTGATGGGCGGCGTGCAGGTCATCGACGCCATGGTCATCACGCCGCGCATCGTCGGTCGCTCGGTGGGGCTCGCGCCGCTCGAGGTGATCCTCACGATGATGGCGGCGGGCTCGCTCTTCGGGTTCCTCGGCGTGCTGCTGGCGGTGCCGCTGGGCGCCGTCGCGAAGATCCTCGTGCAGCGCGCCGTGAAGGCGTACCTCGCGTCCGAGTTCTACAACCGCAGCGCGCTCGCGCTGGCGGCGGCGGCGCGCGCGGATGCGGCGCGTGCGGATTCGATTCGCGGCGAGGCCATCACGCTCACGTCCAGCGCTCCCCCGCCGTCGATCTCGTCGGCTCCGACTCCTCTTCGTGGCGAGGCCGCGCGTGTCGTGGCGAAAGGCAAGCTCTGATGTCCGCGTCTCCCCCAGCGTCTGCGTCTGCGCCTGCGCCTGCGGTCTTGCTCGAGACGGTGGGTCGAACGGCGGTGGTCACGCTGAACCGTCCCGAGGCGAGGAACTCGCTGACGAAGCAAGTCGTGAAGGACCTCGCCGAGAGCATCGAGCGCGCAGGCGCGCAGGCGGAGATCCGCTGCGTGGTCCTCACCGGAGCGGGCGGGCATTTCTGCGCCGGAGCCGATCTCCGCCGGACGTTCGCCGAGGATCCCGAGATCATGGATCACCTCGACGAGTACATGGACGCGTTCCACTCCTTGATTCGGGCGATTGTTCGCTGCCCGAAGCCGACCATCGCGCAGATGGACGGTGCCGCGGTGGGCTTCGGCGCCGACATGGCGCTCGCCTGCGATCTGCGCGTGGCGAGCACGTCGGCTTATCTCCAGGAGAAGTTCGTCAACATCGGGCTCATGCCCGACGGCGGCGGCACGTTCTGGTTGCCTCGTCTCGTCGGCACCGCGCGCGCGATGAAGGCCATGCTGCTCTCGGAGAAGCTCGAGGCGAAGGAGCTCGACGCGCTCGGTCTCCTCGCCGGCCTCGTCGCGCCGGCGGACCTGAAGGCGGCGACGATGGCGCTCGCGCAACGCATCGAGGCCGGTCCGCCGCTCGCGTTCGCGGCGTTGAAGAGCGCGGTCTACGGCAGCCTGGGCGACATCGAAGCGGCGCTGAAGCGCGAACGCGAAGGTCAGCTGAAGCTGCTCAGGAGCGCGGACGTCATCGAGGGCATCATGGCGTGGTCGCAGAAGCGCGCGCCAGACTTCAAGGGCGCGTGACGGCGCGGCGGCCCGCCATGGCCCCCCGGGGCGCCTCAGCCCAGGAGGTAGCGCTCGCCGCTGTCGCACAGCAGCGTGACGACCGGGCCCTGCACGCGCGCTGCGATTTCGCATGCAACATGCACGTTGGCGCCGGAGGACGGACCGACCAGGAAGCCCTCTTCACGTGCCAGTCGCCGCGCCATCTTGTCCGCGGCCACATCGGTCACCGAGATGACTTCGTCGACGAGCGACCGGTCGAAGATGCTCGGCACGAAGCCCGCGCCGATCCCCTGAATGCCGTGCAGCCCGGGCTCCCCTCCCGAGAGCACAGCGCTGCGCGCCGGCTCGACCGCAATGACCAGCACGCCGGGGCGCTCTTTCTCGAGGATCCTCCCGACGCCCGTCAGCGTTCCGCCGGTTCCGACGCCGGCGACGAACGCGGCGAGGTCGGGCATGGCGTCGAGGATTTCACGTGCGGTCGTGCGCGCATGCACGTCGGGGTTGGCGGCGTTTTCGAACTGGCGGGGCATGAAGGCGCGCTCGGTCCGCGCGACGATCGACTCGGCCGACGCGACGGCGCCCGCCATTCCCTGCTCCGCGGGCGTGATCACGATGTCGGCACCGTACGCCCGCAGGATGCGACGGCGCTCGACGCTCATGTCCTCGGGCATCACCAGGATGCACCGGTAGCCGCGAACCGCGCAGATCATCGCGAGCGCGATGCCGGTGTTGCCGCTCGTCGCTTCGACGACGACGCTGCCTTCGCGGAGCTCGCCGCTCTTCTCGGCCGCCTCGACCATCGCGAGCGCAGGTCGGTCCTTAACGCTGCCGCTCGGGTTCTTCGCCTCTACCTTGACGACGACGCGTGTGCCCGCCGCCGGGATCTTTCGCAGCTCGACGAGCGGCGTGTCGCCGATGAGGTCGAGCACGCTCCCCAGGATCCGTCCCGCCATCTGCGAAGCGTATCGCGTCCGCCCCGGGCGCGCGCGCTCTAGCAGGAGCCGTGGCTCACGCGTCGCGTTCGCCCACCACGCTCGCGCCGAAATACGCGCGGAGCTCGTCTCCGGTGCCGTAGCGCGCGAGCCCGATCATCATCTTCGCGAGCGCCGCCTCTACCGTCATGTCGCCGCCGGAAATGACGCCCGCCGCGGCCGCCGCTGCGCCGCCTTCGTAGCGACCGAGATCGACGAAGCCGCGCAGGCACTGCGACACGACGACCACCGGCACGCCACGCTCACGAGCCTCGTCGAGCGCGGGGATGAGTGACCCCACCAGGTTCGGCAGCGTCCCCGTGCCGTAGGCCTCGAGGACCAACCCGCGAACACCGAGACGGATCGCGCCGCGAACCAGATCCGGATCGAGGCCGGGAAAGACGCGCACCGCGAGGACCCGCTGCTCGAGCCGGTCGTCGAAAGCCCCGAGCACCGACGGCTTGGCGACGTGCGGGGCCACCTCGATGCCGATGCCGAGCTCGACGAGCGACGGCAGGTTCGGGGAATCGAACGCGCTGAAGCCCCATGCGTCGCGCTTCGTCGCGCGAACGCCGCGCAGCGCACGCGAGCCGGACACGATGCTCACCTCCGGCACTGCGAGCGTCGCCACCAGCGCGGCATCGGTGAGGTTCTGCCGCGCGTCGGTGCGCACGTCGACGATGGGCTTCTGCGACCCGGTGAGGACCACCGGCTTGGGCAGGGGCCCGAGCATCAGCGCGATGGCGCTCGCTGTGTACGCCATGGTGTCGGTGCCGTGCACGATGACGATCCCGTCGTAGCTCGGAAGCTCGGTGTGCACCGCACGCGCGATGGTGACCCAATCGCCCGGCTGCATGTTCGCCGAGTCCATGTGGAACAAGAGCCGCGTATCGAGGTCGGCGATGCGCGCGAGGCTCGGCACCTCCGCGACGAGGTCGCGGCTCGTGCGCTCCTCGTCGAGCGTGAGCGGGCGAGCAGCGGCGCCGGGCCCGGCCGCCGCCGGCGTCATGAGCATCGTCCCGCCGGTCAGGAGAAGCAACAGGCGGGGCATGCCGAGAGACCCGA
>JAXDMI010000236.1:0-5097 GCA_034666145.1 Myxococcales bacterium
AACGGCAACGATCCTATCCTGAAGGAGCGGTTGTTCGGTCTCACCGGCAGCGAGGGCAACCACGGCGAGGACGTCAAGGAGTATTACTTCCACTCCGACAACACGCCGACGCACTCGTACATGAAGCTCCTCTACAAATACCCGCAGGCGGCATTCCCCTACCGCCAGCTGGTGGAGGAGAACCAGCGACGCGCCGGGCAGGGGCCCGAGTTCGAGCTGATCGACACCGGCCTATTCGCCGAGGATCGCTATTTCGATATCGCCATCGAATATGCAAAGGGCGCCCCCGACGACCTGGCGTGCCGCATCAGCATCACGAACCGCGGGCCCGACGACGCGCCGATCCACGTCCTCCCGCACCTGTGGTTCCGCAACACGTGGGCCTGGGGCAAGGTGCAAACGCCGGCCCCGCGCATCGACGCGCGAGAGGTCGCCCGCGGCCTGTGCCTCGTCGCCGACGACAGCGCGGTCGCCATCGACCCGTACGTCCCCGTCCAGTACCGCATGGGCGCGCGGTTCCTCTACGGCCCCGCCGGCGGCGACGCGCTCTTCACCGACAACGAGACCAACGGCGAGGTCGTCTTCGGTCCCGGCAACCAGAGCCGGAGCAAGCACACGAAGGACGCGTTCCATCGCGCGATCGTGAACGGCGATCGAGCCGCAGCTCGCTCCGAGAAATACGGAACGAAGGCCGCTCTCCACTACGTGCTCGACGTGAAGGCCGGCGCCACCGTGGTGCTCTCGTTCCGCCTCACCGATCGCGAGGAGAACGCCGGTGTCGATCCGCTCGCCGGCATCGAGGAGCTCTTCGCCACGCGAAAGGCCGAGGCCGACGTCTTCTACGAGAGCGTCTACCCCGAGGGCGCATCCGACGACGAGAAGCACGTCCAGCGCCGCGCGCTCGCCGGGCTCTTGTGGACGAAGCAAGGCTACATCTTCGACGTCGCGAAGTGGCTCGACGGGGACGACCCCGATCACCCGCCGCCGCAGTCACGCCGGCGCATTCGGAACTCGCACTGGCGCCACTTGAACTCGATGCGCATCATGACGATGCCGGACAAGTGGGAATATCCCTGGTTCGCAGCATGGGACCTCGCATTCCAGTGCGTCCCTTTCGCGCTCATCGACGCGAAGTTCGCGAAGGAGCAGCTGTGGCTGCTCCTCTTCGAACAATTCCAGCATCCGTCGGGGCAATTACCCGCCTACGAGTGGGAATTCAGCGATCTCAATCCGCCCGTGCACGCGTGGGCGGTATGGCGCGTCTACAACATGGATCGCCTCCGCAACGGCGTGTCCGATCGCGACTGGCTGGAGCGCTGCTTCCACAAGCTGCTCATCAACTTCACGAACTGGGTCAACAAGGTCGATCGCGAGGGCAACAACGTTTTCGAGGGCGGTTTTCTCGGGCTCGACAACATCACGGTCATCGACCGCAGCGAGCGCCCCAGCGACGGGTCGACGCTCGAGCAGAGCGACGCCACCGGCTGGATGGGGATGTTCTGCCTCAACCTGATGCGCATCTCCCTGGAGCTGGCGCGTGAGAACCCCGTCTACGAGGGATTGGCCTCCAAGTTCCTCCAGCACTACACGTATGTCGCTTATGCAATGAAGCACATGGGTAACAAGGATTACTCCTTGTTCGACCAGAAAGACGGCTTCTTCTACGACGTCCTGAGCTTCCCGGACGGGCGATTCAAGAAGTTCCGTGTGCGCTCGCTCGTGGGATTGATTCCCCTCTTCGCAGTGGAGCGCCTCGAGCTCGATTGGATAGAGCCGTTCAAGGAGTTCAGCTCCAATCTGAACTGGTTCATCAAGAACCGGAGCGAGATGACCGAGGAGGTCATCCATCGCGTCGAACGTGATGGGAAGGTCACGTACCTGCTGACCATCGTCAACCAGGACCAGATCGCGCGGCTCATCGAGCGTCTCCACAACGAGGCCGAGTTCCTCTCTCGCTACGGCGTTCGCTCGATGTCGAAGTTCCACGAGGCGCATCCGTTCGAGCTCGACGGCCGCACCGTCAACTACGAGCCCGCCGAGTCGGCCTCGAAGCTGAAAGGGGGGAACTCGAACTGGCGCGGGCCCCTCTGGTTCCCGACGTCGTTCCTCATCATCGAGAGCCTACGCAAGCTCGGCACCGCGTTCGGACCCGACTACGTGCTGCCCACGCCGGGAAGCGGCGAGGTGCCGGTGGGCTTCCGCCATATCGCGAAGGATCTGTCCCGCCGGATGATCGACATCTTCCTGCTCGACGAGAACGGGCGACGGCCGGTGTGGGGCGGCGCGGAGAAGTTCCAGAACGACCGTCACTTCCGCGACGAGCTCCTCTTCTACGAGTACTTCCACGGGGACAACGGCGCGGGCATCGGCGCGTCGCACCAGACGGGGTGGACGGCGCTCGTCGCGAACCTCATCGACGAGTGGCCGAAAGCCGGTAAATAAGCGCATTCGAGGCGCCGAGGTCTCTTTTCGCATCCGGCCCAGTGCGCTAAGGCTCTTCCGTATGGGGAGTCCTCGAGTGGAGAAGCGCTTCGCGCGCGTGGTGGTGGCCCTGCTCGCGTTCGCGCTCGCCGCCGTATCCGGCGTCGCCGGATGCGCGGGCTTGCTCGGGGACTTCAACGTCGTCGATACCGGCGCCGCGGGCGACGGCGGCGGCGACGGAGCGACCGGCGATCCTCTCGGGAGCGCCTGCACGACCGGCGTGGGCTGCGCATCGGGGCACTGTGCCGACGGCGTCTGCTGCGACACCGCTTGCACGGGCACCTGCGAGTCCTGCGCGCTCGATCCGAAGGGCACGTGCTCGCCATTTGCCGCGAGCACCGATCCCGAGCACGAATGCGCGAACGTCGGGCCCGCCGACGGCGGCATGGCCAGCACCGACGGCGCCGCGCCCGAAGGCGGGCTCAACATCCCCGACGGCGGCACCATCTCGCTCGCTGCATGCGCCGGAACCTGCGACGGACACCGCGCCTGCAACTATCCGGCGACGTCGATCGGGTGCGGTCCTTCGTTCTGTCAGGACCCGTCGAAGCCGACGGGCTTCCATTGCGACGGCAAGGGCGGCTGCGCGCAGACCACGTCGACGTGCAACGACTTCGTCTGCGAGAGCGGCTCGTGCCGGACGAACTGCGCGCGCAACGAAGACTGCCAGGCCTCCGACTTCTGCAATGCCAACGGGCAATGCGTACCGAAGAAGGCCGACGGCTTGGGATGCACGCTCACTGCCGAGTGCAAGAGCGGATACTGCGTCGCGGGACCGAACGCGAGGGTCTGCTGCAACTCGTCGTGCAACGACACCGGCATGCAATGCGATCTCCCCGGTACCGAAGGCAACTGCTCGTGCGGAAGCCTCGTGTGCGCCGGCGGCTGTCGCCTCTTCTACGTCGACAACGACGGCGACCACCACGGCGACCCCACCGGAACGCTCGCGAACCAGAGGGCCGTCGCGGGCTGCATCGGTACGGCGACCATCACCGGGCCCATCGGCGGCAAGACGTATTACCCGAACAACGACGACTGCGACGACCAGGATCCGAACGTCTTCCCCGGGCAGACGGCGTTCTTCGACACCGCGAATCCGCGCGTCGGCTTCGACTACGACTGCAGCAACGGCACCATCGAGAAGGAGCTGCCGGAGTGGCCGGGCCTGACCTGCTCGGTGTGCACGCTCTATTACCCGACCCCGTCGACGCCGAGCTGCTTCAAGGAGCCCTCGTGCTCGACGCAGTGCTGCGGACGCGCGAGCCAGGCCGGCTTCAATTGCGGCTTCTTGTGTCCCAACGGCGGCGGCTTCGAGTGCTGTCCGGCACCGGGCGATCCGCACGGCTCACGCGACGGGTTCGAGCAGCTCGTCGGCTGCGGAGCCCAGGCGCCGTACCACGTGTGCGGTACGTGCAATGTCAACCCGACCAACACGTCGAGCACGCCCGTCGACAGCGTCGTGGGTAACAAGACGCAGCGTTGTCACTGACCATGGCGAGCGACATGACACGCGACTCCTTCATCGTCTTCGCGCCCGATGTCCCCGAGAAGGAGGGGCACTACCCGCCGCCGTTCGACAAGGAACGCGTGGGAAACTTTCGCAACCTCGGCAAGGCGGCGGGCAGCGTCAGCATCGGCTTCGGCATCGATCGCCTCGCGCCCGGCGAGCGTTCCAGCTTCACGCACGCGCACGCGCTCGAGGAGGAGCTCGTCTACGTCCTCGAAGGCGAGTGCGCGGTGCGCATCATCGAGCCAGGGAAAGAGCCTCGCGAGGTGCCTCTGCGCGCCGGGCACGCGGTGAGCTTCGTCGCGGGCACGCGCATCGCGCACTGCTTCGTGAACCGCAGCACGCAGGACTGCCGCCTCTTCACCGTCGGTGAGCGCAAAGCCGGCGAGCGCGCCTTCTATGCGGAGGACAAGGACTACGACGCGTTCTACGCACGCGAACGCCCCGAATGTTACTGGGCGGAGGACGTGTAAAGTCGAGACCGTAAGGTCGATGACGAGATCGTCCTATCGATATCGCGACAGCCGATCTCATGAGATCGAAGGGTATCGTCGGCGTCGCACCTGAGGTCGTGCGGAGTCGCAATTCTCGTTAGGTGCATATCGTTACACCGGATTAATTGCGATTTTCGTCGCAGGCAGTCGTCGCGCCCTTAGATTTCTCTCCGATGGAAAGGAGAGCCCCGCTCCGCCTCGCGCTGCCCGTCGTCGTCGTCGTCGCCGTCGTCGCCGTCGTCGTCGTCCTCGCCGGCTGCAGCCACAAGCCGAGCGCGCTCGCCGCGCCTCCCGCCACGACGAACGAGACGCTGCTGACGAAACCGCAAATCGACCGCATGAAGATCGCGACCGTGACCGTCGAGCTCCAGGACGTCGACGACACGGTCCTGACGACGGGGAAGGTCGCCTTCGACGATCAGAAGATCGTCCACGTGTTCTCTCCGGTCGCCGGGAGGGCCGTGAAGGTCCTCGCGCAGCTCGGAGAACACGTGAAGAAGGGCGACCCGCTCGTCATCATCGAGTCGCCCGACATCGGCGCCGCGACCGCGGATGCCGACAAGGCGCGCGCCGACCTCATCACCGCGGCGCATGATTTTCGCCGGCAAAAGGAGC
>JAXDMI010000237.1:0-10126 GCA_034666145.1 Myxococcales bacterium
GGGTCGTTCCGCGACGATCTCTTCTTCCGCCTCAACGTCTTCCCGCTGCGCAGCCCGAGCCTGCGCGAGCGCGTCGAGGACATCCCGGTGCTCGCGTTCGCGTTCATGCAGCAGTTCGCGAAGGAGAACGGCACGAAGCCGAAACCCATCGACGACGCCGTCATCACCGCGCTCGTCGCGCGCAAGTGGCCCGGCAACGTCCGCGAGCTGAAGAACGTCGTCGAGCGCATGGCGATCCTGTCCGGCGATCGCGTGACCATCGCCGATCTCCCCGAGGACCCACACGAGAGCCCGTTCGGCGAAGAAGAAGCCGCGCACGACGCCGCCGACGAGCCGGACGATCACGCACCCGAGGAGGCCGCCGATCCCGCATCGCGCGCCGCGCCGGTGCCCGGGCAGTACCCGACCCTCCGCGAGTTCCGCGAGCAGCAGGAGCGGAAGTACATCGTCGACACGCTGAAGCTCACGGGCTGGAACATCTCGCGCACCGCCGTGGTCCTCGGCGTCGAGCGCACCAACCTGCACAAGAAGATCCGGGGTTACTCGATCAAACGAGGCGAAGGCTGATCGCGAGTCGCCTCCGCGGTCTCGCCGATCGCGTCAGCTGCCGGTCGAGCCGTAGCCGCCGGCGCCGCGCGTCGTGTCGTCGAGATCGGTCACCTCGATCAGCGTCGCGATCTCGTGACGAGCGAAGACCATCTGCGCGATCCGATCGAGCGGCGCGATGGTGACGGGCTCGGTGCCGAGGTTCACGAGCACGACGATCACTTCCCCTCGTTATTCCGAATCGTCCGTCCCAGGTGTGTTCACGACCGTGACGCCGTGCTTCGCCGCGAGACCGGAGCGCGGACGGACTTGGCCCTCGAACCCATGTGGGATGGCGACGGACAGACCGGTCGGAACCTTGGCGCGCCCGCGCGGCTCGATGAGGATCGCCTCGGGAAGCGCCGCATGCAGATCCATCCCGGCCGATCCGGGCGTCTGGTAGCGCGGGAGCGGCACCTCGACCGTACCGACGCGCTTCACTCGGACCTCGAACGGCTCTCGGCTGACGGACATGGAGACGCCACCTACACCAGCCGAGCATGCGCGTGAATCCCGTACAAAACGTTGCCGCCGTCGAAGGTCCCTCCACTCGTCTTGTCCCATCTCGCGGTAATCTCACAGGACGATGGCGCGATCCGACGGGCAAGCGCACCCACGAATAGTGGGCCGCTACGTCCTCTATGGAGAGCTCGCTTCAGGCGGGATGGCCACCGTCCATTTCGGACGGTTGAGCGGTCCCGTCGGCTTCTCGCGCACCGTGGCGATCAAGCGACTGCATCCGCAGTACGCGAAGGATCCCGAGTTCGTGACGATGTTCCTCGACGAGGCGCGCCTCTGCGGGCGCATCCGTCACCCGAACGTCGTGCCCACGCTCGATGTCGTCGCGACCGAGGGCGAGATCTTCATCGTCATGGAGTACGTCGCCGGCGAGGCGCTCTCCAAGCTGATGAAGACCGCGTGGGCGAAGAACATTCCCGTTCCGCCGCGCGTCGCCGCCACGATCATCTCGTCGGTTCTGCACGGCCTCCATTCCGCGCACCAGACGAAAGACGAGCACGGTCGCGAGCTCGGCATCGTTCACCGCGACGTCTCCCCGCAGAACATCCTCGTCGGCTCCGACGGTACTTCGCGCGTCCTCGACTTCGGCGTCGCGAAGGCCGCCGGGCGCATTCAGACGACGCGCGACGGCCAGGTGAAGGGCAAGATCGCGTACATGCCGCCGGAGCAGCTGAGCGGCGGCCTCGTCTCACGGCAGTCCGACATCTACGCGGCCTCCGTCGTGCTCTGGGAGGCGCTCACCGGTCGTCGCCTCTTCGACGGCGAGACCGAAGCGATCGTCCTGGTGCGCGCCATCGAGGGCAAGGTCGACCCGCCGAGCATGTTCAATCCGCAGCTCGATCGCGCGACCGACGAGGTCGTGATGCGCGGCCTCGCGCGCGAACCGTCGGCGAGGTTCGCCACCGCGCGCGACATGGCGCTCGCGATCGAGCAGACCGTCGGTCTCGCGTCGCCCTACGAAGTCGGTGAATGGGTGGAGAGCGTCGCCGCCGAGGAGATCGGTCGTCGCGCGCGCAACATCGCCGAAATCGAGAGCGCGTCGATGAACACGGGCATGGACCGCGCGAGCGCGCCGCGCATCGGTCTGTCGCCGCAACCGGCCGAGCCTCCGCACTCGCAGGTGTCGAGCATCTCGGTGTCGCGTCCCGCCATCTCGACCCCGGCGCCCGCGAGCCTGAAGAGCAGGCGCGCGACGCGCGCATTCGGCATCGTGGCCGGTCTCCTCGCCATCGCTGGGCTCGTGCTCGGCGGGCTCGCGCTCCAGGATTCGCTCTCCGGCGCGCACACCGGTGCAGCGAACGAGGTGGCGCGCGACACGCGGGCCATCGCGATCCTCAAGCCGCAGACGTCACCCACGAAGGGCGGCGGCAGCGGCAGCACCGGGTCGACCGCGGCCGCGGCCGACGCACCGAAGGTCACGTCGAGCCGTCCGCTCGCCGCGCCTGCGCCACCCGTCGCCGCTCCCAAGCCGCCGAAGACCAACGCTGCGTGCGATCCGCCCTATACGATCGACCCCGCGACCGGGCGCAAGAAGTACAAGTTGGAGTGCCTCAAGTAAGTTTTCATCGCGCAGGACGCTCGTTACCCTGTAGCCTCGAACACGTCGGAGGCTCTTGAAATGAAGCAGATCAAAGCGGTGCGGGGGATGTTCGCGGTGCTCGCCGCCACCACCACGCTGCTGGCCGTGGAGACGGCGGCGCGCGCAGACGATCGCGAGCAGTGCGCCTCCGCCGCCGATCAGGCGCAGCAGCTGCGTGACGAAGGCAAGTACCGGCGAGCGCGCGAGCAGCTCCTCGTCTGCGCACGCGACGTGTGCCCCGCGCCGATCAAACGCGACTGCCTCGACTGGCTGACGCAGGTCGAGAACACCGCGCCCACCGTGGTCTTCGGCGCGAAGGACGGCACGAAGGACCTCTCGGACGTGAAGGTCTACGTCGACGGCGCCGCCGTGACGGATCGCCTCGACGGCAAGCCGGTCCAGATGGACCTCGGCAAGCACACCGTGAAGTTCGAGTACCAAGGCCAGACGAAGGAAGAGGAAGTCATCATCGGCGCCGGTCAGAAGAACCGGAACGTGACGGTGACGTTCGGCGGCGCAGTCGTCCCGCCGACCGGGCCCACCGGGCCGACCGCTCCGGAGAGCAGCAAAGAAGGCTCGATCGTCCCTGCCCTCGTGGTCGGCGGCATCGGCGTCGTCGCGCTCGGCAGCTTCGCCATCTTCGGCCTCGGCGGAAAGAGCGACGTCAGCGATCTCGAGAGCACGTGCAAGCCGCACTGCACCGAGAGCCAGGTCAACAGCGCGCGTACGAAGCTGATCATCGCCGACATCTCCCTCGGCGTCGGCATCGTCGCGCTGGGCGTGGCGACGTACTTGATCCTCACCCGGCCCAAGATCGACGCCGGCGTGACGACTGGCCATGCGTCTTCGCCGCCTCGCCCGTCTCCCACGTCTCTCCCGCGCAAGACGACGGCCTTGAGCGACGTC
Organism: Myxococcales bacterium; assembly: GCA_034666145.1. Taxonomy (GTDB): domain Bacteria; phylum Myxococcota_A; class Polyangia; order Polyangiales; family Polyangiaceae; genus Labilithrix. The sequence goes on from JAXDMI010000237.1 coordinate 3,590, forward strand.
TCGTTCGACTTCGGAGCACTCAGCGGCGGCGCGATGGGCTCGGTCGGCGCGCGCTTCTGACATCTGTGCGTTCGGATCGCACGTCCCGCACGTAGAATTCGCTCACGGGCTCCTAAAGCCTGATCGGAGCGGTTGCGCAGGCTCTATAATCGCTCATCGAAGTGGGAGGCGACGCCGCGGCAAAAGAAGGCGAGCGGAAGGGTGATTTCCTCGGAGGAAAGTACCTGCTCGAAGACTGCCTGGGCATCGGCGGCATGGGAGAGGTGTATCGAGCGCAGAACGTCTCGCTCGGACGCAAGGTCGCCATAAAGCTCCTGAACAAGGAGCACACGAGCAACGAAGACGACGTGATGCGCTTCCTGCGCGAGGCGCGCGCAGCCGCTGCCATCCGTCATCCCAACGTCGTCGACGTGTTCGACGTCGCGCGCGACGACGACGGAACGCCGTTCATCGTCCAGGAGCTCCTCTCGGGTCAGGACCTCGAGCAGTATCTCGGCGCGAGCGACGGTCGCCTTCCCGCGGGTGAAGCGCTCGAGATCATGATCCCCGTCGCCGACGCCGTCGCCGCTGCGCACAAGCAGAACGTCGTGCATCGCGATCTCAAGCCCGCGAACATCTTCCTCGCGCGCGAGGGGGACAAAATCATCCCCAAGGTGCTCGACTTCGGCGCGTGCCTCTACCAGACGGTGGGAGCGCTGAGCGCGAAGGAGCAGCGCATGCTCATCGGCACGCCGCACTACATGGCGCCGGAGCAGATCACGACGGCGATGGACGTCGACCGCCGCGCTGACGTCTGGGCGATGGGCGTCATCCTCTACGAGCTCCTCGTCGGCGAGACGCCGTTCGAAGCGGCCGACGCCAACGCCGTGCTCAAGCTCGTTCGCACGCGCAGCGTGCAGCGCCTCCGCAAGATGGCGCCCGCCGCGCCGGAGTCGCTCGAAGACATCGTCACGTGCTGTCTCGATCGCGATCGCAAGAAGCGCTTCGCGGACGCGGGCGTGGTGCGCGAGGAGCTCGAGAAGGTTCGTCGCGAGCTGCGTGGAAAGAAGCGGCAGCGCGTCGATACGGAGCCGGAGCTCGCGTCGGCCGCGAACCTCGAGGCGAAGATCCCGGAGTCGAGGCGACTCGGCGCGGTGGTCCTCGCGAAGCGCGGCGACCCCGCGGCGCCGAAGCACGCCCTCGCCGAGCGCGTCGATGCTCGCAACGACCCGCGCTCCGATGACTCGGAGCCGGCCATCGAACCGCCGAGCCATCGCGTGCCGTCGCTCGTCCTTCGTGGCGGCAAGACTCCGACGAAGCGTCGCGGCTCTGCGCTGCTCACGCTGAGCTCGCCCGATGATGCGGTGAGCTGGGGCAACGACCCGCCGGAGTCCGTGTCGCGACCGATCGAAGCCGCGAAGCCGCGCACCGCCGCCGACGTGATCCGCGAGGCCGAGGCGGCGTTCGGAGGGCTCGACTTGCCGGACGCCGATGTGCCGAGCCCGCTGCCGGCATCGAAGCGGGCCCCGCCGCCTCCGAGCTCCGGGCCTGCGCTGCCGCTCGCTCTTCCCTCACCCGCCGCGTCCGGCTCGTCCGGCTCGTCCGGCTCGTCCGGCTCGCCGGCGCCTTCGCGACCGGCCGAGGCCGGAGCGCCGCGCGACATCGACTTCGACGAGAACGACGACCCCGCGCTCGATCTCGATCTCGAGCCGCCCACCTCGCGCCGAGCGACGTCCGGGCAGTCGTCGATCCCGCCGGTGCTCGATCCGCGAGCGGCGAGTCGCTCGTCGCGTAGCGATCGTCCGGATCCGATGCGGGATGGTCCGACCTCGCGACCGTCGCCGGAGAGCGGCAATCGCGACAAGCTTCGCACGTCGGGGATGACCCCGCGCGAGAGCGGCCTGACGCCGCCGCTCACGCCGATGCGCGCGGTGCGCACGCCTGCTGTCGCGCTGTCCTCCGAGTCTTCGCAATCGTGGCCGTCGAAGGCGAAGCTCATCTTCGCTGCCGCCATCGTCGTTCCCGCCGTTGTGGCGTTCTTCGCGCTGCGCTTCGCGCCGATGGTGCTTGCGCCGGTCGGTCATGCGATGCGCGGCGACTCTCCGCTCGCGAGCGGTGTCCTCGCCGTGATCGCGCTCGTCGCGGCGGCCGCGCTCGCGGCGCGGTCGCTCGGCTCGTCACGGTCGACCGGCATGGTGATCGCGACCATCGGCGCGGTCCTCCTCGGCATCGTGATGATCATCGTGACGTTCTCGGCGAGCGAGACCGCAGAGTTCGAGGTCCCGCCGGCCGCGGGAAGCATCGTCCCGTTCATCGCGCCGATCATCCCGCTCGGCCTCGGGCTGGCCGCGCTTCGTCGTGCCACGGCCTCGTGGATGTCGCGCTACGAACGCGGCGAGGCCATTCGCTTCGTGGTCATCACGTCGTTCATGCTCTTTGCGATGCTGGAGCTCGGGCCGCTCGGCGCCGTGCGCGCCGCGACGTCGACCGTCGCTTCGCCTCCGCCTGCCGCTGCCGCGCCTGCCCGCCCCGGTCCCTGATCCACGACCCGATTTGGGGGGCTGATCCTCGGGGCTGATTCGCGCGCGTCCGCCTGCGTGGCTTTTGCCGCCCGCGCCCGCGTGCTAGCGAGTGCGCATGGCGAAGGATCTCGTCCTCATCCTCGACTTCGGCTCGCAGACGACGCAGCTCATTGCGCGCCGGGTGCGCGAGGCAAAGGTCTACTGCGAGATCCACCCGTGCACGCTCGGGTTCGACGAGCTGCGCGCCAAGAGCCCGCGCGCCATCATCCTGTCGGGCGGCCCCGCGAGCGTCTACGAAGAGGGCGCGCCTCAGGTCGACAAGCGCATCTTCGAGCTCGGCGTCCCGATCCTCGGCATCTGCTACGGCATGCAGCTCTTCTCGCACTTGCTCGGCGGCAAGGTCGAGCACGCCGACAAGCGCGAGTTCGGGCTCGCCAAGGTGATCGTCGACAAGCCCGAGGGCATCTTCCATCGCTTCGCGCGGCGCGAGTCGATCGAGGTCTGGATGAGCCACGGCGATCGCGTCGTCAGCATGCCGCCCGGCTTCGAGACGGTCGGCATCTCCGCGAACACGCCGTTCTGCGCCGTCGCAAACGTCGCGCGCAAGATCTACGGCGTGCAGTTCCACCCCGAGGTCGTGCACACGCCGCGCGGCAGCGACGTCATCGCGTCGTTCCTCTTCGAGGTGAGCGGCCTCGAGCCGACGTGGACGCCGGGCTCGTTCACCGACGACGCCATCCAGGCCGTGAAGGATCGCGTCGGCCCCGACGAGCACGCCATCTGCGGCCTGTCGGGCGGCGTCGACTCGTCCGTCGCCGCCGTGCTGTGTCACAAGGCGCTCGGCGATCGACTCACGTGCATCTTCGTCGACAACGGTCTGCTCCGGCAGGGCGAGTTCGAGCAGGTCTCGTCGACGTTCCGCGAGACGTTCCACTTGAACCTCATCGCCGTCGACGCCCGCGAGCGCTTCCTCTCGCAGCTGAAGGGCGTCAGCGACCCCGAGCAGAAGCGGAAGATCATCGGCCGCGTCTTCATCGAGGTCTTCGACGACGAGGCGAAGAAGGTGAAGGGCGCCGCGTACCTCATCCAAGGCACGCTCTATCCCGACGTCATCGAGAGCGTCTCGTTCAAGGGCCCGAGCGCGGTCATCAAGAGCCACCACAACGTCGGCGGTCTCCCCGAGCACATGAAGCTGAAGCTCATCGAGCCGCTTCGCGAGCTCTTCAAGGACGAGGTCCGCGCGTGCGGCGAGAACCTCGGCATGCCGCACGAGATCCTGATGCGCCAACCCTTCCCGGGTCCGGGCCTCGCCATCCGCTGCCTCGGCGAGATCACGCCGGAGCGCCTCGCGGTGCTGCGCGCCGCGGATCACATCGTGAGCGACGAGATCAAGATGTCGGGGCTCCTCGAGCCCGGTCCCGCGCAGATCTGGCAGAGCTTCTGCGTGCTCTTGCCCGTGAAGAGCGTGGGCGTGATGGGCGATCACCGGACGTACGAAGAGACGTGCGCGATTCGCGCCGTGCGCTCGCTCGACGGCATGACCGCCGACTGGGCGCAGCTGCCGTACGACCTGCTCGGTCGCATGTCGAACCGCATCATCAACGAGGTCCGCGGCATCAACCGCGTCGTCTACGACATCTCGTCGAAGCCGCCGGCGACCATCGAGTGGGAATGATCGCTCGCGCGCTGTTTCGCACCGGCACCGGCGTTCTCACGCTCGCCGTCACGCTCGCCGCGTGTGGCCCGGCTGCCGCGCCGAAGACCGTGTCGATGCGCATGTTCGGCGGTCCGTCGAACGCGTCGGTCACGGTGGACGACATCTTCGTCGGGACGCTCGACGTCGTGTCGACGCGCGGTGTCGCGCTGCCGCCGGGAACGCATCACGTGTCGGTGGAGGCGCCGGGACACTTGCCGTGGGACAAGGTCGTGGAAGCACGAGAGGGCGCGGGACCGGTGCGCCTCGACGTGAAGCTCGTACCGGTCCCGGACTGAGCGAGCGGATTACTTGCGGCGACGGCGGATGACCGCTGCGCCGAGAGCGACGCCGAAGACGAGGAACATCTCACCGGCCGGCGCGGGACCACCGGGCGCTGCGCTGCAGCCGGCCGCGGCCTTCTTCTTCTTTTTCGGCGCGGCGGCGTCGGAGTAGTCGCTGAGGCTCGGGTCATCTTCGCCGGCCGTCGGATCCTCGCTGGGGAGCTGGTCCGAGTGCGGGTCCATCGTAGCCGAGGGGTCGTCGGTCGAGCCGGCGTCGTCATCGGCGCTCGCGTCGGTATCGGGCGCGATCACGTCGGCGCCGCTGTCCGTCGGAGACGTGGTGCCGTCGCCGGCCGTGTCGCCGGTGGTGCCGCTGGGCGCGCCGCCGTCGTAGCTGTGCTTCACGCAGCCCGCTGCCGATTCGCTGCACGAGTGCATCGTCTCGACGCCGAGGCCGCTGAGCCAATCGCCGATCTTGAAGCGAGACATCGCGTCGACGCGCGTGTGATGGATCGTGACGGGAAGCTTGGCGTACGCGTACGTGCTGTAGTTCGCCGTGACGCCCGCGACTGCCGCGGCGCCCGCGCGGAAGACCGGCGAGCCGAGGTCGGCCTTGCAGAGATGGAGGTCGGTGGTGCGCCAGCCCGCGCCGGCAGTGACGACGTACGAAGCCGCGAGCCGCGAGACGAGCGACGGTGACTTCTCGTAGGCGCTGCCGATGTGAGTCACGCTGTTCGGAGGAACGGCGATCGACTTGAGCGCCTTCGGGGCCGCGGTGGGCTTGCTCTCGAGGGTGCTGCAACCGCTCGTGACGACGAGCAGCGGATCGGCAACGCCGACGGGATCGAGATCGACGGGAATGCTGGGGACGGTGTCGAGATCGGCAGAGAGCACGATGACGGCGATGTCGGGCGCGTCGCTCGCGGCGAGGCGGTTCGGGCCGCACGTGTCGTCGGTGCACTTGGTGACGAAGTTCGGGTGGATCTTGATCGCGGCGATCGTCACGTCACGCGACGTGCTGCCGGCGTCCTTCGCGGTCTTCGCTCCGGCGTCCGTCGAGCCGGCGCCCGCGTCGTCGTCGGCGGTCGGATCGGCGGGCGCGTCTGCAGCTCCGGCATCCGAGGGCGCGTCGGGCGCGACGATGGCCTTACCGGTGGCAGCGCTCGTGAACTTGAGGACCTTGCCGGCGGCGAAGGCTTCCTTGCCGGCGAGGCAGCCGGCGGACACGAGGAGGTGTCGCGGGCCGACCTTCGCGGCGGTGCATCCCCCTTCGAGGACCAGCGTGCTCTTGAGGAGCGCCGAGGTGTCGCCGGTGGCGACGATGGCATCGGGAGAGCTCGAGGCGTCGTCGACCTGCGCGGCCGAGCAACCGGCGGCGCCGGCGGCGGCGAGAGCGCCGACGGCCAGAGAGATTCGGATAAGGGCCCTAGGCTGCATAACCGATGTATGTGCAACTCTCACTCCAACGGTTTTGGAGATGAATTCGTCGTGATTCAAGCAACTTAGGAGCTACGTTGTGGATCGGACTTACCCCACATGTGGGGTCGAGAACCGCTCCCCCAACCCTGGGCAGGTCTCACGTCGGCCGGGTCTTGCCCTCGACGATTTCCCGTCGAATCACGGCCATCGCATCGGTTGTACTTGCAATTCCTGGGGGTTTTGGCATGTTGCGCGCCCCTATGTCGAACCGCGCGATCTGGAGCATGAGGAAGAGGCACGAGTGGCTGGCGACCCCGCTGAAGAAGAAGCGGGTCAAGAAGGCCACGCGCCTTCGTTGCGGGCTTCAGGACGCGATGGACCGCAAGGCGGCGAAGGCCGGCGAAGCGACCAGCTAGTCTCGTCCGCGCTCGCCCGCGCTCGCCCGCTCTTTCGCTGGCTGGTCAGCAGCCCGACGCGGTTCCCGCGTCGTTCGCGGAAGCCCAGGTCATCGTGCGCGTCGTGCGTGCGAGGCCAAGCGATCCATCGGGCGCGACGACGATGAGGCCGCCCGTCTGCGCCGTGCGTCGTTGCATGAGCGCGATCGCGTCGCATGAGGTCTGAGCCGCCGTCCTCGTGACGT
>JAXDMI010000238.1:0-5027 GCA_034666145.1 Myxococcales bacterium
CGGCGGGCGCGCTGCTGATCCGCAGCGACTCGGTCGTGCCCGTCGGCCTCATCTGCCTCTATGGCTTCCTCACGACGAAGAAGCGCTGGCTGTTCGCCGGCATCATCGGCGCCTTCGCGCTCACCGCCGTGGGCGGTCAGACCGTCTTCCGCAAGGCGTACTTCCACGAGTCGCTGCCGAACACGTACTTCCTCAAGCTCTACAAGATCAACCCGCTGCATCGCATCAAGCGCGGCGCGTTCGTCGCGCTCGAGGTGCTCGCGCTCCATCTCGCGGTGCCGATCAGCGTCGTGTTCGCGAGCATCACGGGACTGCGCAAGGACTTCTACAAGGACGTCCAGGTCCGTCGCCTCGTCCTCCTCGGCACGCTCTTCGCCGGGCAGATCGGCTACGCGACGTACGTCGGCGGCGATGCGTGGGAGTGGATGCTCTACGCGAACCGCTACATGTGCATCGGCATGCCGGCGCTCATCGTGCTGGTGGCGGTCGTCCTCGCGCGCCTTGTCGACGAGCTCGGCAACGCGGCGAGCGCGAACGACATGATGAGCGGCTTCTTCGTGCGGCGCTTCTCGGCCGGGCTGATCATCTGCGGCTTCACGCTGTTCGCGCTGAACGTCTACGCGAAGAAGTTCCCCGAGACGGGCATCGCCGCGACCCTCACGTTCAGCAAGATCGCGGTGGCGATGGGCGGCGCCTGGGTGTTCCTCGGCGCGCTCCTGCGCTTCAAGGATCTCCGCGAAGGCGTGGCCGACGGCTTCATCGCGCTTCGCCGTCGCTTCTCGAGCCAGCGCACGATGACGGCGGCCGCGCTCGTGCTGATGGCGCTCGTCTGGCTCCCCGCGCACTTCCTGCCGCTCGCGCGCTGGGCCGGGCAGAATGCTGCACAATACAAGGATGAGGCGAACTACACGCGCCTCGGCATCCTCATCCGCGAGACCACGCCGCCCGAGCTACGCATGGCCGTCGCCGCCGCCGGTGCGACGCCGTACTTCGCGCAGCGCCCCACCGAGGACCTCCTCGGCAAGAACGATCGTCACGTCGCGAAGCTCGCGCCGCGCGGCGTCTTCTCGCCCGGCCACGACAAGTGGGACTACGAGTACAGCCTCGGCGAGCGCAACTCCGATCTCATCGTCGAGACCGTGGACGTCACGCCCGCCGACGAGGCCTACATGGCGGGCCTCGGCTTCGAGACGCTGCCCAACGGCATGCGATTGCGCGGCAGCGCGCCGGTGGCTCGTCGCGATCTCATCGGCCGCGACATGGTCGACGGCAACACGCTGTTCGACACGTTGACCGAGCTCGGCAAGACGTTGCCCGTCGGCCTCGGCGCGATGGACATCGTGATGGTCATCGCGTTCGGCCTCGTCATCGGCCTCAGCTTCCGGAAGATCGTCAGGGACGGGGAGTCGATCGCGGAGCTCTCGCCCGAGCCGCCGCCGGAGCCCGCCGAGCTCGACCCGGTCGCCCAGGCAGCGCTGAAGGGCGCGGAGGCTCGCGCCATCCCGACGCTCGACGGCATGCGCGGCATCGCCGTGCTGCTCGTGCTGATGTTCCACTTCGCGTGGACGTTCCCGGGCGACGACCCGGCGACCGCGGTCACGCTCATCGACAAGATCGCAGTGCGCATGCACGCGTTCCTCTGGTCGGGTTGGATCGGCGTCGATCTCTTCTTCGTCCTCTCCGGTTACCTCATCACGCGCGGCCTCGTTGCGCCGTCGAAGAGGGCGCTCGGCTCACGGCTGAAGATGTTCTGGATGCGCCGCGTCCTCCGCATCTTCCCGCTCTACTACGCGTTCATCATCGTGGGCACCATCGTGGCGCTCGCGCTAGAAGGCACGTCGGCGTGGATCCCGGGCCCGTCGTACTGGGTCTACATGCAGAACTACTCGCTCGCCTTCGACGACGAGGTGCTGCGCTGGACGGCGCACTTCTGGTCGCTCGCCATCGAGGAGCAGTTCTACTTCGTCTGGCCGATCGTCGCGGTCATGGTCTCGCGCCGCAGGCTCGTGCTCACCATCCTCGTGCTGATCCCCGCGGTGGTGCTGCTCCGCGCATTCATGGTCTTCAAGGGCGCGCAGATACCGGCGCTGCAGAGCATCTTCCACGGCACCGAGGGCGTCGCGAAGTTCGTCTACCGCGCGACGTTCACGCGCGCCGACGGGCTCCTCAGCGGCGCGTTCGTCGCGGTCACGCAGCGCGAGGTCACGCATCCCGTGTCCGTGGCGTGGCGCCGGCTACGCTTCCCGATCCTCGTCTCCACGGCGCTCGCGCTGTGCGGGCTCTACGTCCTGGCCAACGGCCTCAACGACTACGACCGTCGCATCATGGCGGTGGGCTACGTGATCCTCGCGTTCTTCTTCGCGAGCGCGATCTCGATGTGCGCCGACGGCGTCATCAGCGAGCCGGTCCGCAAGTTCCTCTCGTGGCGACCGCTCGTGGCCTGCGGCAAGGTCAGCTACGGCATGTACATCTTCCACTGGGTGCTCGTGATCTGGCTCGTCCCGCGCGTCACGAAGATGCAGGTGACGATGGACACCACGACGAAGATGCTCCTCAACCTGGGCATCATCATCGGCGGTATCGCCATCACGTACGTCTTCGCCGAAGTGAGCTTCCGTTACTTCGAGACGAAGTTCTTGAAGCTCAAGAGCCGGTTCCATGACTGACGGTACGAAGCGCGTTCTGCTGCTCGGTGCGGATTATTACGGGACGCTCGCGGCTGCGCGTTGTTATGGCAAGCACGGCATCGAAGTGGCCGTGGCCGACGAGAGCCGCAAAGGGCGCACGCTCTTCTCGAAGCACGTCACCGAGAAGCTCGTGCATCCGCCGCTCGCCGAGCCGCAGGCGCTGATCGACTGGCTCATCGCGTGGGGCGAGCAGCATCCCGGCACGTTCCTCTATCCGCCGAACGATCACCTGTCGTGGCTCTTCGCGTCCCATCGTGAGCGGCTCTCGAAGGCGTTCGTCATGTACTCGCCCGACGAAGAAGCGGTGATCACGCTCCTCGACAAGAAGCGCCTCCACGACGCGTGTGAGCACACCGACGTCGGTATCGAGGTGCCCGAGACGCATGCGCTCGGCGCGTCCGGCGCGGACAACCCCATCGCCGATCGCCTCCGTTATCCCGTGCTGCTCAAGCCGCGCACGCAGGTCTTCCTCGAGAGCGGCATCAAGGGCTTCATCGTGCAGGACAAGGCGCAGCTCGCCTCGGAGCTCGCACGCTATCGCTCGCTCGTCGCGTTCAATCGCGTGCTCACCGATCGACATCCCGACATCGCCGAGCCGATGGTGCAGGAGTACCTCACCGCCGCCGAGACCAGCATCTTCAGCGTGTCGGGCTTCGTCGACGAGGCCGGCAACGTCGTCGCGCGCGCCGCGATGAAGGTGCTGCAGCGCCCGCGCAAGGTCGGCATCGGTCTCTGCTTCGAGGGCCGCGAGATCGAGCCGGTGCTCGTCGAGAAGCTCTCCAAGCTCTGCAAGAAGATCGGCTACCACGGCACGTTCGAGTCGGAGTTCATCGTCGACGGCGATCGCCGCCTGCTCATCGACTTCAATCCGCGCTTCTACAGCCAGATGGGCTTCGACATCGCGCGCGGCGTTCCGCTCCCCATGATGGTGTGGCATGCGGCGCGCGGCGAGAAGCAGGCGCTCGACGCCGAGCTCGCGAAGTCTCGCGCCTGGAAGGCGACCGGGAGCGAGGTCTACTGCCACAAGACGATGCTCGACCTCGTGCTCACGCTGCAGGGTATGTCCGGGCAGATGTCGAAGGACGACGTCCGGCACTGGCGCCGCTGGTACGCCGACCATCGCGCGACCGCGACCGACGCCGTGCGCGATCCCGACGACCGCATGCCCGCCGTGATCGACGCGGCCTCGTGGGTGCAGCACTTCGCGAAGCATCCGCGCAGCTTCGTCCGCAGCTTCGTCCTGAACCGCTGAATCGCTGCTACGCTCGAAGACTCGGAAAAAGCGATGGATCCTAACGACGAGAGGTTCGGGCCGGGGCTGTGGGTCAGCGTCGTCATCGCGACGTACAACCGCCAGGAGCTGCTGCGCCGACTGCTCGAGCAGCTCGACGATCAGACCATCGGAACGTCGCACTACGAGGTCATCGCGGTCGACGACGGCTCGAAGGAAGACACCCGCGCGAAGCTCGCCGGGCTGAAGACGAAGTATGCGCTCCGCATCGAGCGTCAGGAGAACGCCGGCGCCGCCACGGCTCGCCAGCGCGGCGTCGACCTCGCGACCGGGAAGGTCATCGTCATCGTGGACGACGACATGCAGGTGAAGCGTGACTTCCTCGAGAAGCATCTCGCGAAGCACGCCACCGATCGCACGGTGGTCCTCGGACGGCTCCGTCCCGACGCGAAGCTCTCCGACATGCCGCTCTTCGAGCGCTTCTATGCGCGCGTGCTCGCCGGCAAGGCGGAGGCATTCGCCGCCGGCAAGACGCACGTCCGCGGTCACGACGTCTACACGGGCAACGTTTCTTTCCCGCGGAAGCTGTTCCTCGAGGCCGGCGGCTTCGACGCGCAGTTTCGCGCGCTCGAGGACGAGGAGCTCGGCATCCGTCTCGAGAAGGCCGGCGCGACGTTCGCGTTCGCGAACGAAGCCGAGAGCGTTCACGGCTCGGACTGGACCTCGATGAAGGCGTGGATGAACCGCGCGCATCGCGACGGGGTCTATTCTTCCAAGGTCTCACGCAAGCATCCCGACCATCCCGAGTCGAGCCCGTGGCGGCATCTGCCCAACCTCAATCCCGTGTCGCGGCCGTTCATGGCCTTGAGCCTCGCCGCGCCTGCCGCCACCAGTCTCATCGCGAGTGCCGCGATTCGCACGGCGGCGGCGTTCGACAAGGTCGGTCTCGAGCCCGTCGCCATCGCAGGAGCGACGTTCGTCTACGGCATCCAGTACTACCGCGGCGTTCGTCAGGAGACGGGCGGCGTGGGCGACGTGATGCGCGAGTACCGCGAGTTCAAGCGCGGCGTCGCGCTCCTCCGCAGCGGTGAGCACGGCGATGCCTCGGC
>JAXDMI010000239.1:0-6372 GCA_034666145.1 Myxococcales bacterium
GCCCGCCACGTTGCGCTCGATCTCCATGTCGAATTCGTCGTCGTCGCCGCCGTCGAAGGCGATGGACCGACCGCCGCCCGGCTGCTGCGTCGGCACCGAAGGCGTGGATGCGCGGACCGACGTGCCGAGGGCGGGCGCAGGGAGCACCGGCGCCGAGCCGCGTCCCGATGACGGCGGTGCCGACATGGGGGGCGGCCGCGTCGACGGCGCGAGCGCAGCGGCTGCCATGGCGCTCGTGTCGAAGGCGGGGATGCTGCTGGGGCCCAGGTCGGGGGCCGACGGCGCCTTCACGGCGTCCAACGTCGGAAATGAGCGGCTCGCGCGCGATGCGCCGGGCACGTCGAAGTCGGGGACAGCTACCGGTGCAGGCGGCGGCGCGGGGACCGGCGCCGGTGCAGCAGCGCTCGTGCTCGCGTTCGCGGGACGCGCGCCGCCCGGACGCGGCGGTGCGCTGCGCCGACGTGGGACTCGCTCGGCGACCCAGGCACCGAGCTCTTGCTTCGACGGGTCGGGAATCCCGCTCGACGACGCCGCGCCCGCGAGCGCTTTGCCGAAGGCCTCCGGTGTGTCGAAGCGCGCGTTCCGATCGCGCTGCAGCGCCGTCGCGAGCACGTCGGCGACGATCGGAGGCACGTCGGGATTGACGTCGCGGACGTCGAGGATGGGATCGTCGACGATCGCGATGCGGGTCTCGGACGCGGTCTCGCGCGCGAACAAGCTCGTTCCGGTGAGGAGCTCCCAGAGCACGACGCCCAGCGAGAACACGTCGGCGCGCCGATCGACATCGGAACCCGAGACCTGCTCCGGCGCGAGGTAGGCCGGCTTCGCGCGCGATGCCTCGATGCGTCGCGAGGGCGCCGCGGCATCGGCGAGCGCGATGGTCCCGTCGTATCCGAGGACGACGTTCTCGGGAGCGAGGTTGCCGTGTACCGCCGGCTTGCCACTGACGCCCTTCACCGCCTGCCCGAGCTCGCGCGCCACTGCGCACACGACGTGGACGGCGATGCCTGCACGCGTGGGAGCGATCGCGTCCTTCTGGCACGCGGCGAGCGATGTGCTCTCCCCACTCCGGTCCGTGAGCCCGGTCACGACCAAGCTATATCACTTCAGTCGCGAGCCCGGGGCCGCGTCGCCATCGATGGTGGCGAGGCGCAGATCCTCCGAGGGCCCGCTGGCCAGCAGCATCCCGTGGGACACGAGCTTCACCTTCTTGCCGTCGAACTCGGCTGAGCCGAACTCGCGCGGCGCGAGGTTCGCGACGACGATCACCTTCTTCCCGACCAGCGCCTCCGGCGTGAACGACAGCGCGAGGCCCGCGACGATGGTGCGCGGCTCCGCCTCTCCGAGGTCGACGGTCAGCCGCAGGAGCTTGTCTTTCTTCGGCACCTTCTCGCAGGTCTTCACGACCCCGACGCGCAAATCCACCTTGGCAAAATCGTCATACGCCACGGTCTCGCCGCCACCCGCGCTCACGCTCGCGTTCGCGTTCGCGCCCGCACCCGCGTCCGCGTTCGCGCCCGCACCCGCGTCCGCGCTCGCCTCGATCTTCGGCACGAGCTTCTCGAGCAGCTCCTTCTGCGCCTTGTCGTCGTACGTCGGGAAGAGCGCGCCGGCATGCGCGAGCGCGAGCCCTGCGCGGATCGACGGGAGCTTCACCGGCCAGATGTCGACGCCCACCCCCACGCGCACGGGCGGAAGCCCGAGCTGCGCGCGCATCGCGTCCGCCTTCAGCGGCATCGCGGGCCACAGCATGACGCTCAGCGCCTCGAGCACGCGAAGAGAGCGCGAGAGGATCTTGTTCACGCGCGCGGTGTTGCCCGCCTTGACCTCGGTCCACGGCTCGGCCTTCGCGATGTAGAGGTTCGCGGCATTGCCCAGCTTCATCGCGTGATCGAGCGCGAGATGAGGCGCGATGTCGAGCCACGCCTGCCGCGCCGCGCTCACGTTCTCGTCGTACGCGGCGTTCAGCTCCGCCTCGACGGCGGTGTCGGTCGCCATGTCGTCGTCGGGATGCTTCCCGTCGGTATTCTTGGCGCACAGACCGATCACGCGCGACAGGAGGTTGCCGATGTTCTTGCCGAGATCGGCGTTGTACCGCTCGAGGAGCGCGGCGTGATCGAAGTCGCCGTCCTGACCGAACGCGATGGCGCGCAGCAGGTGATAGCGCAGCACGTCGGGTCCGAGCTCGGCGGCGAGCTTGAGCGGGTCGACGGAGTTACGGAGCGCCTTGCCCATCTTCTGGCCGTCGACCGTGAGGAAGCCGTGCGCGTAGACGACGTCCGGGAGCTCCTCTTCCTTGTATCCTGCACTCAATAGGAACGCCGGCCAGAACACCGCGTGGAAGCGCAGGATGTCCTTGCCGACGAGGTGCACGACCTTGGCGTTGGGCGCCCAGAAGCGCGCCAGATCACCGGTGCCGAGCGCGCTGCGATAGTTGGAGAGTGCATCGATCCACACCCACATCACGTGCTTCGGATTGCCGGGCACCGGGATGCCCCACGAGAACGTGGTGCGCGTGACCGAGAGGTCCTTGAGGCCGCCGTTCACGAACGAGAGCACCTCGTTCTTGCGCGACTCGGGCTGGATGAAGTCGGGATGGCGCGCATAGAAGTCGAGGAGCGGCTTCTGCCACTTCTCCAGGCGGAAGAAGTAGGAGCTCTCCTTGATGCGCTCGACCGGTGTCTTGTGGATCGGACAGAGGTTGCCCGGCTGCTCCAGCTCCTTCTCGGTCTTGAGCGACTCGCAGCCGACGCAGTACCAGCCCTCGTATTCGCCTTCGTAGAGGTCGCCGTTCGCTTCGATCTTCTTCCAGAGGTCCTTCACGAACGCTTCGTGATCGGGATCGGTGGTGCGGATGAAGCGATCGGCTTTGACGTCGAGCTTCGGCCACGCCTCGCGGAAGCGCTGGCTGATCACGTCGGTGAACGCCTTCGGCTCCATGCCCTTGGCCTTCGCCTCGCGCTCGATCTTCAGCCCGTGCTCGTCGGTGCCCGTGAGCATGAACGTCTCGTCGCCGATGATCTGATGGAAGCGGCGGAGCGCATCCGTGGCGATGGTCGTGTACGCGGTGCCGAGATGCGGCACGTCGTTCACGTAGTAGATCGGCGTCGTGACGTAAAAGCGGCCCATGGCGGTACGCGTCATAGCCCACCGCGCGACCCGGTGTCAGCCTCAGCTGTGGGCGGTCAGCTTCTGGCGCGGGGGCGGCGGATCTTGGAGGACGCGGGACGCGAGCGGTGCGTCGTCGAGGACGCGCCGCACCGCCATCATGAACGGACGATCGATGGCGACACGCACGTCACGGGACGGGGGATTCTCGGCGGGCGCCTGGAGGAGCCGGAGATCGCGCGTGAGGGCGCGGCCGAGCCGACCGCTCGCCTCGCGATGCGCGTTCGTCTCGCGCGGCACGATCGACGCGGGCATCGGCGCTACGAGCACCACCTCGGAGCCGGCCTGCCGGATCCACGTCGCCTGGTAGAGCGCGGCGGCTTGTCCCGTCGACTCGTGGAACATCAGCGGACGCCACTCGAGCTGGCTCGTCAGATCGAAGCTGCGCTCGCCGACCGCGAGCGTCGCGCGGTCGAGCGCGATCGGCGTGCCCTTGCCGTCGCTCAGGTAGACGCGACCGAGCGCGTCCTTGTCGCGGCCTTCGACGTGACGCACGAGCGCCGCGGTGGCGGTCGCGGTGAGCGCCGCGTCGTGCGCGATGCCGTCGACGAGATCGAGATCGGCGAGCACGGCGATGCGCGCGAGGAGCTCGTCATCGGCCTCGGAGCGATGCGAGTCCGGAAGATCGATGCGCGCGGGGACGTAGCGCGTCTGCGTGGGCGTCGTGAACGCGAGCAGCGCGGTGGGGCGACCGTACGACGCAAGGAGTGCGACACCGAACGGCGCGTCCCACGTCGCAAACACGGTGCGCTTCGTGGCGTCTGGCGTGTCGCGCGTGACGCGCGTGAGGCCGGTGGCGTCTGCTTCCAGGTACGTGCCGCTCATCTGCACGACGGGGCGGCGCGCGAAGACCGCCCATGCGATCGCGAGGAGCCCGACGAGACCGAGCGCGATTTGCAGGGCGAGCGGCACGGGCAGACCGAGCGGGCTCGTCAGCGCCGACACCGTGAGGCCGACGACGCCGAAGGCGATCGTGGCGATGCGGCGGCTACGCGTGCTCGGCGGAACGGGAGGGTTCGCGAGCAGCAGGGGCCAGCGCGTTGGGGCCGAGCGCGTCGTGAACGAGGGCCGTCGCATTCCGATTCACCCACTCGAAAATTAGCACTGGGCGCCGGTCGGCGCCTTCGCCAAAGTTCGTCAAAAGATGGAGCGCCCGCCACGCGGGTCGGCGGAGGTGGGTGCGAGTCAGTCCGCGCGTCGTCGCGTCACCGCGTCATCGATCGCGTCATCGCGTCATCGCGTCGGCGGCGCGAAACCGGTGACCACGGGGACGCGACCCTCGAACGCATCGCCGAAGAATCGCACCATCGTGTCCTGGAGAGCCCGATATGGACACGTGATCGGCGCAGGATCTTGGCGTGTGAGGTCCAGCTTTCCGTCGGGCGTGTTGAACGGGATCGTGTACGTGCGGTGGCAGTTCGCACGAACGAGGTCCTCACCGTGCTGCGCAGGGGAGGCCTGGATGAGAATGGCCGTAGAACCTGCGACGGGCACGTCGTGATAGCCGCCCGGCGCGTCGGGGAGGATGGGCAACTTGATGCCGCCGCCGCGATACGGCGCGTGCGTCGCCAGATCGGAGGCACCCGAGTTCAGACCGACGTTCGGTGACGCGAGGCCATAGCCCGCAGCACGCGCGAGCGCCTCGTTCGCCTCGTTGGCGACGAGCTCGTCGAAGACCACCTCGATCTGGAGGATGTTGCGTGGGGCCGTTGCCATGCCGCCGAGCGGCGCCGGCTTCGTCACGAGACGATCGGCATAGGCGATGGGATCGCCTGCCTCGATCAGCGTCTGCGCGACGACGACGACGGGATGGGCCTCGGTGTAGAGCGTCGCGCCGAAGCCGAAGTTCACGGTGCCGGCGAGCGCGAGGTTGGCGTTGATGACGGGCCCGTGCGCCGCAGCCTCGGAGATGATGCCGCCGCCACCGACGTTGAGCGTCCAGGCCTTCACGTGCGGCTCGATGACGGCCGCGACCGCGCCCTCGATCGCGCCGAGAGAGTCGCCGACGTACGCGATGCGCGCGGGATCGATCTTCGGTGCCGTCGCTCCCGTGGTCAGCGTGGAGAGATCGGGATTCGAGCGAAGGACCTTCACGAGCGACGCCGTGTCGATCTCCGCCTGGCGAAGCTGATCGCGGAGCGCGAGGAGGTTCTTGAGGCCGCCGAAGAAATCGAAGCTGCCGCCGTGCTCGCCGGCAATCGCGTCGTTGATGCCGTCGCCGCCTTCGTACGTCGCGCCCGGCGCGCTCGTGTAGTCGGTGGAGGTGTCGGTGCGGAACTTCGGGTCGGTGGCGCGCGCTCCGAAGGTGACGCTGTCGATGGCGACCGCCATCCATCCCTTCGACGCGAAGCGGTTCGCGAGCGACATGAGGTACTGGCGCGATCCGTTGAGGCCATGCTGCACGATGACGGCGGGATAGCCGGACGCGGGCATCGGCGCGGTGGGCACCACGAACGTGACCCAGATCTTCGACGTCGGCGCCTCGGGCGCGGGCACCGGATTTCCGGCACTGTCGTGCGCGAACGTGGCGTGCTCCAGGTCGTCGTACTTGCGATCGCGGACGCGGAGGTAGCTCGTCGCGCTGAACACCGCGGTGCCGACGGCGGCGATCTTGTCGTGCGCGCGCACCGGGAGGGCGTCGTCGGGATCGTCACTGCCGTCGGGCAGCTTCGCGTCCGCGGCCACGACGCCGAGCCATTCGTCGAGGCTCGCGGTGAAGCCGACTGGGAGGACGGCGCCGCCGGCCTTCGCGGCGAACTTCGCGTTCGTCATCGGCGCGACCGACGCGGCGTCCCACGAGAGCGCCGGTGCCGGCGCGGCGTCGAGCGTCGTTGCAATCGCAAAGAGCTCGCCCGTGACATTCTGCGTCGTGTACGGCGTGAGCGCGATCACGTTGGCGTGGTCGGCGGCGAGCGCGCCGCCGAGGGCAGCCATGACCTTCGTGTAAGCGTCGCCGTAGACCGCGCCGAGCGGGCCTCGAGCGTTCACCGCGGTGGTCGTGAAGTCGTCGCTCGCGGCGAGCGCAGCGCCGGTCTCGGTCTTCACGCGGCTCGTGATCACCGCCGCGTAGCGATGGTCCTCGGCGAGGACGAAGCCGCGCGCCGGACCGATCGCGAGGAGAAAGCGGCTCGTGTCGCGATCGCGCTCGTCGAGGATGCTCGCGCGGCACGGCACGCGTGCGCTCGCGGGATCCGTCGCCTGCAG
>JAXDMI010000240.1:0-18657 GCA_034666145.1 Myxococcales bacterium
CTCGTAGAAGCTCGCCACGTTGCAGCGCGTACCGGGGTGGCCCTTCTCGCACGCGGCGACGAGCTCCTTCTGCCGCTTCTCGATGGTCTTGAAGCGCTGGCGATCGTCGGCGAGCTTCGCGATGCCATCCGTCACCTTCGGCGTGACGTCGGTGACCGCGCGCGTGACGTAGACGCGTGCCTGCGGGCCGTTGTTCTTCTCGTCGCCGCGCGTCTTCGCGAGGAAGCCTCCCTCGAGGAGGTTCTCCGACGGCGTGCTGTTGTGCTGGAGCGCGCCCGTCGCGCAGTGATGGTTGGTCGCGACGAGGCCGTCAGGCGAAACGAACGACGCCGAGCATCCACCGAGGCTCACCACCGCGGAGAGGACACCGGACGTCGGGTCGGTGAGCGCCGCAGGATCGATCGCGAGCCCGAGCTCCTTCAGCTTCGCGGAGTGCGCGGCGAGCTGGTGCGGCATCCACATGCCGCCCGGGTTCTCGAAGCGCGCCGGCAGCGGGGACCACGGGGGAGGCGCGGGCTTCGCGTCGCTGGTGACCGCGATGGGCGCAGGCGCGGAAGCGAGCCCGGGGCCCGGCGACGCGGCCGGGGCCTCACCGCCGCAGGACGCGACGGATCCCAGGGAGAAGAGGAGGAGGAGCGAGGCCACCGGTCCGAGGCGTCGGTTCATGCGCCGAGGTGCTTACCACGGGGTTTTCACGGCCTCACAGCCCCCCGGACACCGCTCCGGCTCGTCCAGGTGGGACATCATCCCACATCGCATCGAACACAACTTGCGTCAGCCGCAACCAACTGGCACATCACCCGGCCCCCGGCCGTGGCCGAGGGTCGCGGGCTCGATTCCTGAGCTTGCGAAGCGCGCGTACAGACACGAGGCAATTGGTGGAACAACCCGAGACCGTCCGGCCCGCGAAGCTCGAGATCGAGAAGTCGGCACTCGACGGAGCGATGGCAGCCGTCCGCGCCATCCGTAAGCACTGGGCGATCGTGATCGGTCTCGTCCTCGTCTGTGGCGCCGCGTCGCTCGCGTATTCGAAGACGCTCCCCAAGATCTACGAAGCGCAGACGCTCCTCGAGTTCGATCCGGACGTCATCAAGCCGCTCGGCAACAAGGCCGACCCCATCGTCGGCTGGAGCGCCATCTGGGACACGCGCGAGTATTACGAGACGCAGTACCGCATCATGCAGAGCGAGCGCGTCCTCTCGGCGGTCGTGCGCGATCTCTCGCTCCAGAACGATCCGAACTTCCTCGGCTACACGCCGAAGTCGCCCGCTCCGCTCGAGGCCACGGTCGCGACGCTGCGCGGTCGATTGACCATCGAGCCCGTGAAGGGCAGCCGCCTCGTCCTCGTGAAGATCCAGGACACGCGACCCGAGCAGGCGCGTCGTCTCGCCGACGCCGTGGCGCGCGCGTACATCCAGCAGAACCTCGACAAGATGATCAACGCGACGGGTGACACCGTCGTGTGGCTCTCGGGGCAGCTCGATCACTTCAAGCTCGAGCTCGAGCAGACCGAGAACTCGCTCCACGAGTTCAAGAAGCAGAACGACCTCCCGTCGAGCACGCTCGAGGATCTCTCCAAGATGATCCGCCTCGAGATGCAGGACTACGACGGCGCCCTCACGCGCACGCGCATGCGCCGTCAGGAGCTCGCCGCTCGTCACTCCGAGCTCGCGAAGATCACGGCCGACCAGCCCGATCAGCTCCCCGCGTCCGAGCTCCTCTCGAACGCGTTCCTCGGCGGTCTCCGCAGCAAGTTCCAGGAAGCGCAGCGCGAACGCGCCGAGCTCGTCGCCGAGGGCAAAGGCGAGAACCACCCCGCGGTGAAGAAGGCCGACGAGAAGCTCGCGCTCAGCAAGAGCCAGCTCCTCTCCGAGATCAAGAACATCCAGGGCGCCGTCGCCCGCGATCTCTCGATCATCGAGCGGCAGGAGAACGGCGAGGCCTCGCTCTACGAAGGCGCCCGCAAGAAGGCGGTCGACCTCAACCTCAAGGAGCTCGAGTTCCACCGTCTCGACCGGATGCGCGCGCAGAACGAGAAGCTCTACGCAGTGCTCCTCGAGCAGATGAAAGAGGCGGATCTCCGCCGGATGATGAACACCAACAACATCCGGTTGGTGGACAGCGCGCAGGAGCCGAAGGATCCCATCGCTCCGCGCGTCTCGACCAACGTCGGCATCGCCGTGCTCGCCGGACTGATCCTCGGCCTCGCGCTCGCCATCATCCGCGAGCAGCTCGACAACACGCTGAAGACCCCGCAGGACATCGAGCAGCGGCTCGGCGTCACGTTCCTCGGCCTCCTGCCGGAGATCGCGGAAGACGACCCCGCCGGAGGCCCCAAGCGCCGAACCCGACGCCGCGCAGCAGCCGCGACCGAGCTCGCCCCGGAGCTCCTCGTGCACGAGCGTCCGACGTCCGGCATCGCCGAGGCGGCACGCGCGCTGCGCACGAACCTGATGTTCATGAACCCCGACGAGCCGTACCGCCGGCTCCTCGTGACGAGCGCCGCGCCCTCCGAAGGCAAGACCACGGTCGCCGTCAGCATCGCCATCTCGCTCGCTCAGGGCGGCCAGAAGGTCTGCATCATCGACTGCGACCTCCGCCGCCCGCGCCTCCACCGCATCTTCGATCGCGCCGGCGACGTCGGCCTCATGAACGTGATCCTCGGCGACGCCACGGTCGAAGAGGTCGCGAAAGAGACGATCGTTCCGAACCTCTACTGCATTCCCTGCGGGCCGATTCCGCCGAACTCCGCCGACGTCGTCTCGTCGGAGAAGTTCCGCCGCACGCTCGACGACATCTCGGCGCGCTTCGATCGGCTCGTCCTCGACAGCCCGCCGGTCATCGCCGTCACCGACTCCGCCATCGCGTCGACGCTCGTCGACGGCGTCGTCTTCGTGGTCCGCGCGTTCAAGACCAGCGTGAACCTGTGCCGCTCCGGCCTACGCACGCTCCAGGACGTCGATGCTCCGATCGCCGGCGCCGTGCTCAACGCGGTCAACCTGAACCGCCACGAGTACAACTACTACCACTACTATTATTACAAGCGCGAAGGCTACGCGCCGCTCGCCGGCACCGTGACCGTGCCCACGCCGGGCTCGAAGGACGATCGCGATCGTCCGAACGCGCCTCCCAACTGAACCTAGAAGCCGATCACGAGCGCTAGCGCGCCGCCGACGACGCCGACGACCTGGCCGTCGGATCCGTCGGGCTTCACGAACGCGGGGCCGCCGTCAGCCGTGATCTCGAGTCCGATCGTGGGACCGAACACGTGGCGGTAGCCGAGGCGCCCGCGACCTGCGAGCACGTTGGACGTCGCCTTGGTGCCGGCGATTGTGTAGTGCTCGTAGCCCGGACCGACGCCGAGGATGATGTTGTTCGTCGCCCACGTGTCCATGGGGATGCGCAGCTCGAAGCCGACGAAGAGCAGCGGTCCACCCGCGGAGCTCGGCTGGCCCGACTCGCCGATGCCGGCGTAGCCGACCTCGCTGATGAACGTGAGCGACGACGACCACGCATAACGAAACGTGGCGCCGATCGCGAACGCGAGACTGCTCTGCACGCCGGAGCCGACGAAGTAGCGCGGCACCATCATGAACGGGCCGACGATCCAACCCGTGCCGAAGCGAAGCGGCGACGAGTCGGCGGCATCGGCGATCTGCTCGCGCGCCGCATAGTAGTCGTAGCCGCGCTCCGGCTCGCCGGGTCGCGCACCGAGCACTGCATCGTCGCGCTTCGCACGAGCACGCGACGAAGACGAGCCGGTCGAGCCCGAGGCCTTGCCGCCCTGCGTGCCCTGCGAGAACGAGCCGCCCGCATGGAGGCTCTCGTCGCGCTCCTGGAACGAAGCCGCCGACTGCGCGCCCACGCCGACCTGCTCTTCGAGGCGTGACAGGCGCTCGCGGATCTGATCGGCGTCCGGTGCGTCGGGACGCGCCGAGAGGTACGCGCGATAGTCGTCGATGGCCGGGAACGGATCACCGAGCTTCTCGTGACAGAGGCCGCGATCGCGACGCAACGTCGGCTCGATGGTCACGTTGATGGCGGCGTCGAACGCGGGCAACGCACCCGCGCAGTCGCCGGCACGCGCACGCTGCCGTGCCACCCCGGCGTCGCCACCGCCGGCTTCTTCACGGCGCAGTGTGAACTGGCTGCTCGAGCGCGAGGGTCCCGGAGGAGCAGGTGCGCCGGCCGGAGGCGCAGCATCAGCGAGCCCCGCGGTCAGCGAAGTGGCGAGAACAGTGGTGGCGAGCAGCAGACGCTTCCGCGAGCGCATGAAGAGAAGGGTACGTGAACCAGACCCCCCTCTCCAAATAAGGCGGGTCAGGGTGCCGGTGCGCCGAGCGGCGGCGGCGGCGGCGTCGGCGGTCGCCGCAGCGCGGTTCCCGCATCCGCGGGGCGGCCAGCGGCATTCGCGCCTGCATCTGCGGCCTTCGCGCCGCCGTCGGCGATCGCGGCACCGGCATCGGACGCGCCACCGTCGGCAGCTCCTGCGGCGTCGGCGGCGAGCGACTCCTTCGTCGACCACGTCACCTTGCCGAAGCGCGTGGCGCGGTGGAAGTTGCCCTGCCCGAGGATCGGAGACCACGCGGTGCCGCCGTTGTTCTCCATCGCGTAGAAGTTCATGCGCCACGTGTCGCCGGGCTTGGGCGGCAACGTCTTCGCGCCCTTCGCGAATGCGGTCCACGGGATCGCGGCCTCGACGACGTAGCCCTCGTCCTTGTCGCCCGGCTTGTCGATGGTGCCGCGCACGGTCACCGCCGACTTCATCTTCGGGTCCCAGTCCTCGTGACCGAACGGTCCCTGCGGCTCGGTCTTCGGCAGGTTGTAGCCGTCGAACTGGCTCTTGAAGACCTTGTTCGCCGGGTTGATCTGGAGCTCGTAGTAGTTGACGTTGTCGCCGTCACCGTCGGGATCGACCATGATCTCCGCGGTGTCGTGGTTCCACGTCATCGGCTGTCCGGTGACGGTCCAGTCCTTCGGCTGCGATGCCTTGTCGGTGAAGTACCCGAGCACGTCGGCGTCCTTCACTTCGATGAGCACATACATGTTCGCATCGTCCCACGCGATCTTCGCGGAGCCGGTGACGGGGTACGAGGCGGCGTTACGCCCCGACCCCACGTCGACAAAAGGGCCGGTGCTCGCGGCTGCCCCCCATGCTGGCTCGTCGCCCTTGCCGTCGATGACGATCTTGTCGGCCGCGCCGAGCTTCACGGGAGAGAGATGCGGGATGTTGTCGAGCGCGCCCGTCTTGCCGTCGGGCTTCACCTTGGGCGCAACGCCGGTCTTGATCTTCGCGATGATGGCGCGGTTGTCGCCGTCGTTCGGTCCGCTGACGATGCGCAGGCGCGCGTCGCCCTTCCAGATGCCGACGTAGAACATCGAGTCGGGACCGCGGAGATCGGTGGGCATCGTGAACGACTGCTCGTCGGCGTAGATCTTCCCGCGCTCCCAGCGATCGGGGCCGAGCACCTGATGGTTGCCTTTCAGCTCGCGGAGCGGCCCGTTCGCGTCGAGGTTCTCGGGCTTCTCGTAGCCCTCGTGCTGGACGTGCGTGAAGAGCTGCCAGCCCTCCTCCACGGGATCGTCGCAGCGCCAGTACGTGGTGACTGTCACCTTCGTGCCGGCGGGCGCGAGCTCGGGCGTGACCTTGTAGCCGACGACGTGGACCTTGTTCTCGAAGTTGATGTCGACCTTCTTGGCGTCGGGCGGCACCGCATCGAGGATCTGGGCCTTGAGGCGATCCTTGTCCTCGGCGCTGATCTGCTGCTTGCCGCCGACGCAGGCCGGCGTGAAGGCGAGCGCGCCTGCGGACAGGACGAACGTGAGAGCGAGAAGTCCAGAGCTTCGCATCGGGCTTTGGTCTATCCGCAGCCCCCGCCGAAGGCAAGCGAGGGCGCGGACAGGCGCAGGTTCGTGCAGCTGGCGCTGTTAGTTGGTGCAGCCGAACTTGAGATTGCCGTTGTCCTGGTTGCACTTCGTGCTGACGAGGCCGCTCGTCGGGCAATCCGAGTTCTTCGACATGCAGGTACACAGCTCGGAGGCGCTCGACGAGGTGCACGCGGCGGGCACCGCCTTGCAGCTGCCGTCGGTCCAAGTCCCCGCCGCCGAGTCGTAGTTCAGCGAACAGTACTGCGACGCCGAGCACGTCGCCGAACCGCACGTCACGCCGGTGGGTGTGGGGGTGCCGCTGGTGCCGCCGCTGGTGCCGCCGCTCGTCGACGCGCTGCCGGGGCAGAGCGCGGCGAAGCCGTCGGCGCCCATGATGGCGGCGCAGCTCTTACCCTCGAAGCAGGTGAGCTGGTCGGCGCTGGGGTTGTTGTTGCAGATCTGAGCGCTGCAGTCGGCCTTCGCCATGGGATCGCCGCACATCGAGAGCTTCGCCTCGCAGCGGCTCGCGCAGTCGGCTGCCGATGCCGGCGTGCCGCCCGACGTGGCGGTGCCGGAGGTGCCGCCCGAGGTTCCTGTCGGCGTCGATGCGGTCGACGAGGAACAGGCGACGGCCAGCAGCGCACCGAGCGCGAACGAGGAGAAGAGGAACGTGGAGCGCGAAGAATGAGAAAGCGTCATGCAGACAGGTTGGCGGAACACGCCCAATCCGTCACTGGTCGTTTCCGATTTTTTTCGACGAACTTCAGCTCGCGTCGTCGCCGTGTAGAATCGCAGGGATGGGCAAGTCGGATCGGAACCTACTGGCGGCCGCGGTCGGCATCATGACGTGCGTGACGTGGGCAGCAGCCGCGTGCAGCAGCACCAGCGTCGTTGCTCCGGCGCCTGCCGGCGATGCTTCCGACGATACGACCGATCCCGACGCATCGACCGGCGTGGATGGCTCGAGCGACGCCCGCGTGACCGCCGATGACGGCAGCATCGACGTCGCCGCGTGCGATCCGGCGCATCCCGGCGACTGCGCGAGCGACGAATACTGTCAGCTCGCGGGCTGCACGCCCGGAACGGGTGTCTGCACGAAGAAGCCCGCGGCCTCGGACCCCGACCTCAGCGTCGGGGTCTGCGGCTGCGACGGCATCCAGTACTGGAACGAGACCCTCGCGGCCAGCCGTGGTGCGAGCCTCCAGACAGCCTGCCTGCACGACTCGCTCGTCACGTGCGGCGGACCCACGAACGTCGCGTGTCCTGCCGGAACCTACTGCCAGTACGCGGGCACGTGCCAGGCGGGGTCCGACAAGGGATGGTGCTGGGCCGTCCCCGCGACGTGCGACACGACACACGGCTCCTTGTCGGAGTGCGGGGCCGAGGCCGGCGCTCCCACGGCGTGCACCAATCTCTGCGTGGTGACGAAGAACGAGAAGCCGTGGGGCGGCGCGCCGCTCGGCACGTGCAAATGAGCTATCGGCGGTTCTTCTTGCGCGCGTCTTTCTCGCGCTTTCGCTGAGCCTTCTTCGCGTTCTTCTCCTTCTCGGAGAGCGCCTTCATCTTGGTCATGCTCTCGGCGGGCGGACCGCCCATGCCGCCCATGCCGGGAAATCCTGCCATGCCGGGGAAGCCGCCCATGCCGGGAGGCATTCCGGGGAAGCCGCCCATGCCGCCCATGCCGGGGAAGCCGCCCATGCCGGGGAAGCCGCCGCCGCCCTGCATCTGCTTGGCCATGTTGCGCATGTTCTTCATCTGGCCGAGCTGCTTCATGCCGGGGATGTTCCCGAGCATGCCGCCCATGCCGCCCATGCTTCCCATCATCTGCTTCATGAAGAGGAAGCGCTGCACGAGCTCGCTCACCGCTTGATCGGGGACGCCCGACCCCTTCGCGATGCGCGCGACGCGGTTCGGCTCGCGGATGAGCGCGTTGGGGTCCTTGCGCTCGAACGTGGTGAAGCTCGAGATCATCGCCTCGATCTTCACGAGCTCGTTGTCGTCGAGGTTCACGTCGGTGGGCAGCTGGTCCATCCCCGGGATCTTCCCGACGAGGTCCTTCAGGCTGCCCATCTTCTGGATCATCTTTATTTGCTGGAGGAAGTCGTCCAGGGAGAAGTCTCCCTGGAGCATCTTCATCGCGTCTTCGGCGGCCTTCTCCTGATCGATGACCTCTTCGAAGTCCTTCATCAGGCCGACGACGTCGCCCATGCCGAGCACGCGGCTCGCCATGCCTTCGGGACGGAACTCCTCGAACTTGTCGACGCCCTCGCCGATGCCGGCGAAGCGAACGGCAGCGCCGGTGACCTCCTTCACGCTGAGCGCTGCGCCGCCGCGCGCGTCGCCGTCGAGCTTCGTGAGGATGACGCCGGTGAGGGCGAGCGTGTCGTGGAAGCCCTTCGAGACCTTGACCGCGTCCTGACCGATCATCGCGTCGACGACGAGATAGATGTTCTCGGGCTCGGTCTTCGCCTTGATGTCCGCGAGCTCCTGCATGAGCTTCTCGTCGATCGCGAGACGGCCGGCGGTGTCGTAGAGGATGACGTCGCAGCCGAGCCTCTTCGCTTCGGCCTCGGCGCGCTCGCAGATGGTGACGGGCGACTCGCCAGGGATGCTGAAGACGGGGACGTCGATGCTCTTGCCGAGGATCTGGAGCTGCTCGACGGCGGCCGGGCGCTGCATGTCGGCGGCGACGAGCATCGGCTTGTGGTTCTCCTTCTGGAGCCAGCGCGCGAGCTTCGCCGTGGACGTGGTCTTACCGGAGCCCTGGAGGCCGACCATCATGATGCCGGTGGGGCCGCTCCCCTTCTCGGCGTACGTGAGCGCGGGACCTTCGGCGGTCATGAAGTCGACGAGCTCGTCGTGGCAGATCTTGACGAACTGATCGGCCGCCGAGACCTTCATCGCCTCGCCGCCTTGCCCCTTGGCCTTGATGCGGACGACCTCGCCGAGCGCCTTGTCCTTCACGCGCGCGAGGAACGACTTCACGACCCCGAGCTCGACGTCGGCCTCGAGGAGGCTGAGGCGCACCTCGCGGAGCGCGGTATCGATGTTGCTCTCGGTGAGCTCGGTCAGACCGGCGAGCCGGTTCTTCGCCTGGCGGAAGCCCTTCGCAATCGCGTCGAACATATCGCGCGGGGCTTACCACGGACCCGGCGGCCCGGAAAGCACGGGGGGACGCGGGAAAACGGCTGGCTCCGAGCGTAAGCTTCGGCCGTGAGCTCGACGACCGCCATACCGAGGCCGCCGGCCATCGCGCAGGCGCGGCAGTACTACGCGATGTTCGCCGGCACCATCGTCATCGCGGCGCTCGGGGCATGGGCGGTGCCGTCGACTGCGCCGCTCGCGCTCGCGCTCGCGCTGATCGGCGGCGTGTTCCCCTTCTATGCGCATCTCCTCGGACGCGACGCGTGGGGCGAAGCGTACGCGGCAGCCGCGCAGCAGGCGCTGACACGAGGCCGCTTCGACGAGGTCGAGGCGCTTCATGCGAAGGTGCCCGCTCATTCGCTTCGCCGCGGCAGCGTGGCGCGGACGGTCGCGGTGCAGAAGGCGCTCGTCGCGCTCTTTCGTGGCTCACCCGAGGGCGCGATCGCAGCGCTCGGACCGGCGGTCGCGTCCGAGACGCGCTTCGGGTGGCGACAGGTCGAGCGCATGCACATGGCCGGCGCGTTCGGCGTTCGCGCGCTCGCGTATGCGATGACGGGCGACGCGGCGCGCGCCGAGGCCGACGCAGCCGCGACCGAGGCGATCGGCGAGGCACTGCCGGCAGCGCTGGCGCGGGCGCGCCTCGCGCGACGGGTGATCCTCTCGCGCAGCGGAGACATGACGGCGCTCGCGTCCGAGCTCGCGAAGGACGGCTCGCTGTTGCTCGAGCACACGATGCCGCGCGAGCGCGCGCTCGTTCGTGCGCTCCGCAAGATGGCGCGTGGCCGCGGACGAAGCGTCTATCGCGAGCCCTCGAAGCCGTCGGATGCCGGCAACGATCCGGGCGCGCTCGCGTCGTGGATCGCGCAGGTCGCGCCCGAAGCGGCGGCCTACGCCGGCGAGGAAGTCGGTCGCGCCGTCACCAGCGCGGAGGCGGCGGCTCCCGTGGCATCGCCCGAGGCGCTCCGCGCGGTGGGTGACGCGCGACGCGTCGCCATCGAAAAGGTGCAGAGTGCACCCAATCGTAGCCGCTTCGCGAACGTCGGCGCGGGGCTCGGTCTCGTGGCGATGCTCTGCGCGGTCTGGTGGCTCGTGGGCGGCATGTCGGCCCCGGCGCCTTCGCGGCATCGACCCGAAGCTGCGATGCACGTCGATGCCTTCGATCTGCAGAACCCAATCCTGGCCGTCCTCGCGGTGGTCGCCATCGCGTCGCTCGTGATGTCGCCGTTGCTCGGCCTGCGCGGGCTGGCTCTGGCCGCCCTCGGCCGCCGTGGCGAGGCGGAGGCGGAGCTGGCGTCGCTGCTCGCGCGATTTCCGGGCTACAGCCATCTCGCGCTCGCGGATTTTCGGATCCGTCTCGTCAACGCGGTGCGCTCGGGCGATCTCGACGCGGCGCGTGCGCTCGCGCAGCAGCGCACCGCAGAGCTGCCGCTGCCTCTGCGCGACGATCTCCTCGCAGACCTGGTGCTCGCGACGGGGACCCGCGGGCTGCCGAAGGAAGAGATGGACCGCGTCGCCGCCGAGCTGCGCGACGACGCGGAGGTGTGCGCATGGATCGACGCGATCGCGCCCCGATTGCGCGACCGACTCGGCGGCGCGATTCACGGCGGCGTTCGCGTGAGCGCAGCGGCGGAGACCGAAGACGCGCACGACGCACGCGTGGCGGACGACGACGCGCACGACGACGATGCTCCTGCCGTCGTCCGAAGGGCTACGCTCGACTCGTGAGCAGCCCGCCCGGCAAGCCGCCTCGTCACGCCGCGGGCGCGATCGTCCGCGCGTTCTGGATCGCGGCGGCGTTGCTCGTCCCCGCCGGCGGATGGTTGCTCGCGGCGGGCAACGTCATCGGCGGCGTGGCCACGCTCGTGGGCTCTGCGAGCGCGGTGATGCTCGGCCGCTTCCTCGCGCACCAGATGGTCGCCGTACAGCTCGCGAACACCGCCGTGCAGCAGCTGATGCGCGGCGACCTCGCGGCTACGACGGCGACGCTCGACGCGATCCCTGCGCGCGCGACGCGAAGCGGGAACGTGCGCCGTGCCGTCGCCACGCTGCGCGCGATGATCGCGCTCTACGAAGGACGCCTCGACGAGTCCGTTCGCTTCGCGACGGCGGCCATCGACGGGCGACGCGGCTTTCTCACCGCGCTCGAGGAAGGCCCGCAGATCGCCGCGGCGCGCGGCGTTCGTGGCCTCGCCTACGCCGCGCTCGGTGATGACGCGATGGCAAGGCTCGACGCCGACGCCGCCGAAACGTCGGTCGATGCGTCGCCCGAGGTGATCGCGCGCGCGCGCCTCGTCCGCGCCATCCTCGCGTCGCGCGCCGCGTACCACGAGGAGGCCTTCCGCGCGTATCTCGCGACCAATGCGCGGCTCGTGCTCGAGCACGCCATGCCGCGCGAGCGTGCGCTCTTCCGCGCGCTGCGTCGCATGTCACGCAGCCCGCAACGCGGTGTCTATCGCGCCCAAGGCCGCATGAAGGACGACCAGGCGCCATCGAAGCTCGCGAGCTGGATCGCCTACGTCGCGCCGGAGGCCGCGGCCTACGTCGAGGGCGATCGGATGCTCGCCGAGCGCGCCGAGGAGGACGTGATTCCTTCCGGCGTGCCCTCCGACGTACGCGCGCTCCGCACCGCGCGCGCGAGCGCCACGTCCGCGAGCGATCCCGTGCGGCAGCGTCGCCGCCTCGTCGTGCTCTCCGTTGCGCTGATCGCGCTCGTCGCGTTCGCGTGGAGGGCGCTCACCGCGGCATCCTCGTCGTCGGCGACGGAGCCGCCGCTCCCTCCCTCGTCGTGGACCCATGACGTGCTCACCATCCTCTTCTCGCTCGGTGTCGGCGCGCTCCTCTGGACCATCTTCATGGCATCGCGACAGCGTCGGCGGCGCACGCTCTCGCTCGCGCGACGTCTCGCCGCCACCGGCGATCGGGCACGCGCGAAGCCCACGCTCGCAGCGCTGACGACGAGCGGCGACGGCATGATCGCGGCGACCGCAGGCCTCGAGCTCGCGCGCATCGCCGCGACGGAAGCCGACTTCGCGGAGGCCATCTCGCGCTGCGACGCCGCCATCGTGCGCGTGAGCAAGCAGCCGCTACGTGCCCAGGCGAGCGACGTCCTCCTTCCGTCACTCATGACCGAGTCGGCCGTGGCGATGGCGGCGCGCGGCGGGCTCGAGGAAGCCGATGCCGAGCTCGCGATCTTGTGTCGCGACTTTCCGACCTATCCACGTCTCTCGTCGTCGCTTCTGCGCGTGAGGCTCGTGCGTGCGATGCGCGGCGGCGATCGGGATGCAGCGTGCGCCATCGCGCGATCGCGCACCGCCGATCTCCCTCTCCCCTATCGCGAAGACGTGCTCGCCGATCTCGCGCTCGCTTCGCGCGGCGATGTCGCCGACGAGGACGTCGCCCGACTCGATGCCGAGCTCCACGACGACGCGGAGCTCCGCGCGTGGATCGATGCGGTCGCTCCGGGGCTCCGCGATCAGCCGGTAGTACCGGGAAAGCGGCCTCGGATCGCAACTGGCCCCGGCGCCGCCCCCGAGCTCGAAGTGCTGGAAACCACGATCGAAAGTGCGGCAGAAAAGCGCATTGTAACCAACGGCTGAGTTGCGCTTTACATGTTTCTGGATCGGATGTTATCCGTATCGGGATACTGCCCGGCATCATATCCACGGCTCGGAGGGAGCATGCGCACGCGGACCCAGCGGTTGTTTCGAGTTGCCCTCGCCTCACTGTCACTCGGAGCCGCTGCGATCATCGCGCCGCGCGATGCACACGCGGAGGTCGATACGTTCGGCCTCGGCAACGGCCATAGCGGCGCGTACGTCGCGGCCGCTGCCGACGAGGTGATCAACGCATACGCACCGCTCACGGCCGACGCGGCTGTGGGCGCTACGTCGGTGACGATCGGCACGAAGCTCGGCGCAGCCGCCGGCTTCGCGGTCGGCGATCTCGTGATGGTGTGGCGCGCCACGGGCGTCACGGCTGCCGAGGCGCCGTCGGGAACCCAGATGCCGCCTCTGAATCTCGAGACCGCCACGATGGGCGCGGTCGGTCGCTTCGAGCTCGCGCGCGTGTCGGCCGTCACCGCAACGACGCTGACCTTCACGAAGCCGCTCACGCAGGCGTTCGCGAAGGACCTCACGCAGGTGGTGAGCGTCCCCGAGTACACGACGATGACGGCGACCGCCGGCACGGGCCCGGCAGCGCTCGCATGGCAGACGGCAGGCACCGGCTTCGCGGGCGGCATCGTCGCGTTCCTCGCCAGCGGCGTCGCCACCATCGACGGACACGTGAACGCCGACGCGCGTGGCTTCCGCGGAGGAAAGCTCGACGCGACGTTCGACCCGCTCGTCCTCAACTGCATGATGAACGACGGCACCGAAGCCACCGGCTACGCGGCGAAGGGCGAAGGCGTCGTCGCCACCGAGTTCGGCGGCACCACGCACGGCGGCAAGGGCAATCGCGCGAACGGCGCCGGCGGCGGCAACTGCGCGGAGAACGGCGGCGGCGGCGGTGGTAACGCCGGAAAAGGCGGCGCCGGCGGCAACTCGATCGTCGGTAACAACCAGGGCGGGCTCGGCGGCTCGGCGCTCGACTACTCGCTCCTCACGCGACTCGGAATGGGCGGCGGCGGCGGCGCAGGCGAGCAGAAGAACGGGCTCGGCAGCGGCGGCGGCATCGGAGGCGGCGTCGTCTTCGCGCGCGTGAGATCGCTCAGCGGCAGCGGGCAGCTCACCGCCAACGGCGAGGCCGCAGCGAATGCGCAGCTCGTCGGCATCGAGAGCGACGGCGCGGGCGGCGGCGGCGCGGGCGGAAGCATCATCCTCCGCGCGGTCGGCGACGTGGAATGCGCGACCGCGGAGACGAAGGGCGGCAACGGCGGCAACACCGCAGTCGTCGGTCTCGCGACGTGGGGTCCGGGTGGTGGCGGCTCGGGCGGCCGCGTCCTCATCCAGGCGCACGGGACCAGCTGTCCCATCGACGTGACGGCGGGCACCCCCGGTACGGCCGGCCTGGGCGCCGCGAACGGCGCGACGGCGGGCGGCGACGGAGCAACGCAGAACCCGCCCAGCGGCAACTTCTGCTTCTCGAACACCGCTGCCGATCCGCAATGCGTCAACAACACGCCCGTGTGCGATCCCGTCACCGGCGTCTGCAACAAGTGCACGGGCCCGTTCGGCGGAGGCTCGGCGCATGCTTGCCAGATCGACGTCGATCCCGTGTGCGCGACGGACGGCTCGTGCAACCCGTGCCTCAGCGACTTCGGCGTGAACAGCGAGTCGGCGTGTCAGCTCACGACGGCGCCGTACTGCTTCCTCACCGGTCCGACCACGGGCGCGTGCGGCAAGTGCACGACCAGCGCCGACTGTGCCGGCGGACTTCACGGCGGCACCGCATGCGAGCCCGCGAGCGGAGCGTGCGGCGCTCCGTGCACCATGGACAGCGAGTGCAAGACCACCGAGTGGTGCGCCGGCACGCCGGGCGTCTGCATTCCCAAGACGCCGAACGGCGAGCACGTGCCCGCGCAGCCTCCGATCAACGGGATGTGCACGATGCAGAACGGCCAGCGCGTCTGCCTCTCTGCCGTCTGCGAGATGGACGATGACCTCTGCGGCCTCCACAACGGCTCGCCGTGCGACGGCAAGGACGCGGAGTGTCGCTCGAACATCTGCTTCCCCGCCGACACGCTGTGCGGCAAGCCCGCCGGCGAGCCGTGCGCGCTGAACGGCGACTGCCGGAGTGACATGTGCGTCGGCGGCGTCTGCAGCGGCTGCGTCGACGACACGAATTGCGGCACCGGCATGGTCTGCGACAAGGCTCGCTCGATGTGCGTGGCCGGCTGTCGCGAGGTCGCCGGCAAGAGCAACTGCATCGCGCCGCAGCAATGCAGCAAGCACGACGGCACCATCGGCACGTGCGTCGATCTCGCCGACGGAGGCGCCGACGCCGGTACCGACGCGGGACCCGTCATCGACGACAGCGGCAGCATCGAAGGTGGCGGCTGTGCATGTCGGACGTCGATGCCCATCTCGGGCTCGCCGCTCGCGCTTGCTGCCGCCGTCATCGGCGCGCTCGTCGTCGGCGCGCGTCGCCGACGCGAACGTACGAAGATCGAAACCAAGGCCAATAGCCAGGAGCGCGGCTGATTCATGCGGAGCGTCCCCTCTCACCTGCGCTTCGCGCGGTCCCCTCGGTTCTTCGCATTCGGCGCCACATCGGCGCTCGTCATGTCGCTCGCTGCCGGCGCCTCGGCGCAGCAGACCGGCTTCGCCGTCGATCGCTTCGAGCCATCGGAGCGAGGGAGCCAGTTCTTCGTCGTCGACAACCTCGACCTGCGCGGCGCCGCGAGGCCCGCGCTCGGAGCGGTGCTCGACTACAGCTACAAGCCGCTCGTCGTCTACGACGCGAACGGCAACGAGCGCAGCGCGATCGTCCGTCACCAGACCTTCGTTCATCTCGGCGGCTCGCTCGTCCTCGCCGATCGTCTACGCCTCGGCCTCAACGTCCCCGTCGCCGTCTATCAAGACGGCGATCCCAGCAGCTTGAACGGCGTGGCCTACAAGCCCGCGACCGAGCCCGCGATCGGTGACATCCGGCTCGCCGCCGATCTCCGTCTCGTCGGCGAGAAGACCGATCCCTTCACGCTCGCCTTCGGTGTGCGCGCGTGGCTTCCGACCGGACCGAGCGAGCAGTTCGCCGGCGACGGCGCATTCCGCATCGCGCCGCAGCTCCTCGCCGCCGGGGATCTCGGCGTGCTCACGTACGCGGCGCGTCTCGCGCTCGTCTATCGCGCGCATGATCCCGCGTTCGGAGGCACCGAGCTCGGCAGCGAGATGGTCGGCGCCATCGGTGCCGGTGTGAAGACGCTCGACGGCCGCTTCGTCTTCGGACCCGAGGTGTTCGCGAGCAGCGT
Source organism: Myxococcales bacterium (assembly GCA_034666145.1). Lineage (GTDB taxonomy): Bacteria > Myxococcota_A > Polyangia > Polyangiales > Polyangiaceae > Labilithrix. Next base: position 15,920 of record JAXDMI010000240.1, read on the forward strand.
CTTCACGGGCACCGACACGTTCCTGAAGACACGAAGCACGCCGGTCGAAGGCTTGATTGGGCTACATTACGACGTCACGCGTGACGTGCGCGTCGGCGCGGGTGCCGGCACCGGTCTCACGCGGGGCTTCGGATCGCCGCTGTTCCGCGGCCTCCTCTCTCTCGAGTACGCGCCCGCCTACGAGAAGCCCGATCGCGATCGCGACGGCGTCTACGACGACGAAGATGCGTGCCCGGATACCGCCGGCGTTCGCACGAGCGACCCCAAGACCAACGGCTGCCCGCCGCCTCCGCCCGATCGCGACGGTGACGGCATCATCGACAGCGAGGACGCGTGTCCCGACGTCCCGGGCGTCAAGACGAACGACCCCAAGACCAACGGCTGCCCGCCGCCTCCGTCCGATCGCGACGGTGACGGTATCCCCGACGTGGTCGACGCGTGCCCCGACGTGCCCGGCGTCAAGAGCGACGACCCCAAGCTCAACGGCTGCCCGCCCGACCGCGATCACGACGGCGTCCTCGACAAGGACGACGCGTGTCCCGACGTGCCGGGCATCAAGACCGAGGACCCGAAGACCAACGGCTGTCCCGACACCGATCGCGACAAGGACGGCATCCCCAACGACGTCGACGCATGCCCCGATCAGGCGGGCCCGAAGTCGGACGACCCGAAGACCACGGGCTGCCCGCGCGTCTTCATCAAGAACGGCCTCATCCAGATCCTCGAGCAGCCGAAGTTCGACTTCAACAAGGCGAACATCAAGAAGGAGAGCGACTCGCTGCTCACCGAGGTCGCCAAGGTGATGACCGAGCACCCCGAGATCAAGAAGGTGCGCGTCGAAGGCCACACCGACAACGTCGGTAGCGCCGACTACAACAAGAAGCTGTCGCAGCAGCGCGCAGACGCGGTGATCAAGTGGCTGAGCAGCCACGGTATCGCCGCCGATCGCCTGAAGGCAGTCGGCATGGGCAAGGAGCGCGAGCTCGTTCCCAACACCTCCGATCTGAACCGTGCGCTCAACCGGCGCGTCGAGTTCCACATCGAAGAGCAGCAGGAGACCGTCAAGGAGGTCGTGAAGACCCCTGGTGGCGACGTCGTCAAGCAGCCGACGCCGGCACCCGCGCCGACACCGGCACCGCCGGCGCCGAAGCCCTGACGCTCACGGCTCCGGAGTCACGACTCCGGAGAAGAGAGACTCGCAGACGCCGGGACGTCCTGGCTCTGCGAGTCGCGGAGCGCCGGCGGCGGGATGAGGAGCGCCGGCACCAGCACGACCGGCGCGAGCACTGCCGGTGCCAGCACCGCCGGCACGAGCGACGCGATCTTGCGCTTCGTCGCGGTCTTCCGCCCGCGGACGCTCCAGACGATGCCGAGCTGCGAGAGGATCCAGAGCGAGTAGTAGCTCATGTCGATCTCCCACCAGCGCACGCCCTGGCGCGCGCTGTTCATCTGGTCGTGGTGGTTGTTGTGCCACCCCTCGCCGAGCGTGATCACCGCGAGCAGCGCGTTGTTGCGCGACTGATCCTGCGTATCGTAGCGGCGTGAGCCCCAGACGTGCGCGAGCGAGTTGATGAGCGCCGTCGCGTGCAAGACCGCGATCGTGCTGATCACGAAGCCCCACACGAGGCCGGGCGCGCCGGCGATCGCGAAGCACGCGACCGCATAGAGCACGATCGGGAACCACTTGTGACGCTCGAGGAAGCGCAGCTCGGGGAAGACCGCCAGGTCCTTCACGTTCGAGAGGTCGGGACGATCGTGGCTGCCGTCGAGGAACCACCCGACGTGCGCATTCCAGAAGCCGACGCGGATCGGCGAGTGAACGTCGTTTTCGGTGTCCGAGTAGCGATGATGGCGCCGGTGCCAGCTCGCCCACCACAAGGGTCCGTTCTGCATCGCGGTCGTTCCGAGGAACGCGAGCACGAACTGGAACGCGCGGCTCGTCTTGAACGAGCGATGCGCGAAGTAGCGATGGTAGCCGGCCGTGATTGCCCACATGCGGAGCACGTAGCCGATGGCCGCGAGGCCGAGGATTTTCAGGGAGAAGGGGACGACGAAGACGAACAAACAGGCGAGATGCATCGCCACGAACAGGACAGTCGATAGCTGGGCCAGCGCGCGATCGCCGCGCGTGGGTGCGGTTTGGTGGTTCGGCAAGCTCTTCTCCCGGGTGCCCCGGAAGAGAGCAACCACGCGGGCGTCCCCGAACGCCGTCGTGAGACTGTAGCGCGTGCCGCCGGCCGCGTGTCACACCGCGGTCACGTGCGCGTGATTAACAACGCGTTAGATACGGTACCGGCGCTTAAGAACCATGATTTCGTCATCGCAGGCCGGAAGCAGCGAAAAGCCCTCCTTTAGGAGAGATTCGGCCTCGTCGAGCTTCGCGGGGAGCGAGCGCGCCTCCTGGGAGTCGCGTGGCGTCGCGTCCTTCTCGACGGCGGCGAGCCCCTGCTCGACCTCGCTCTTGAGGCGCATCGCCTTGGCGGTGGCCTCCGCGGAAGCGAGGCAAGCGTCGCGGGCCTTGCACACGTCGGCGGCGGAGCACTTCACGCCGCGCAGCGCCTCGACCGCGGCGGGCTTGCCGGGGTTCTCGGCCTTACGAAAGCGATCGACCGCTTCCACGACTTGAGCGGCCTCTTGCCGTGCTCCGGATTCGCATGCGGAGAAGGAGAGAGACAACGAGAGGAGAACGGCCACGGCCGGAAACGAGAGCGCGAGCGACAGCGCGAGCGACAGCGCGA
>JAXDMI010000241.1:0-3969 GCA_034666145.1 Myxococcales bacterium
CCGACGCTGGAGTTCCGCTTCGACATCGATTGGGCGAGCGTGCCCTGGATGCCCGGCTTGAAGATCGCGGTGCCGAGCGCGAGGACGAGGCACCCGAAGAAGAACCCCGGATAGCTCCGGAGGTTCGCCATGAGGATGTAGCCGGTGCACGCGAGGGTGACCGAGGTCGCGATGGTCTTCTTGTAGCCGTAGCGATCGGCGAAGCCGCCGCTCACCATCGGAACGAGCGACTGCACGAGCGCCCATACCGCGAAGATGGTGCCCTTCTGCGCCTGGCTGAAGTGGAGTCCGCCCGGGTCGTCGGCCTGCGCGATGTAGAGCGGCAGGACGGTGCGCACGCAGTAGTACGCCATGCGTTCCCACATCTCGACGCCGCATCCCATCCAGAAGGAGCGAGGGAACGTCGAGAGCGTCGCAAGGAAGCCGAGCTTCTTCTCGACGACTGGCGGCGGCGGCAGATCGGGCGGGCCAGCGGCCGGTTCGTCGGTCAGAGGCGGGGCAGCGGCCATGGACGTCGCGCTCTTAGCACGGCGATGCGAGGCGGTCGCCGGACCCACCGCGGTGTCGCGTTTCGCTTCGTTAAGTAGGTTTCTTGGGTGACTGCGGCAGATCGTGCACCTTCCGTGCATGACGACCCGGGGGATGGCGCTACGGATCCTCGGCGCCCTCGCGCTCGTCGCGATCGCGGGCTGCAAGCGCGACGGTACGAGCGACCCGTCGGCGACGACGGTCACCTCCGCGGCCGTCGAGCCGGCGGCACCGGCGGTCGTCGTCTCGAAGACGGCGAAGCTCGCGGCGACCGCGATGAGCGCGGTCGTGTACGCAGCTCCTTCCGACACCGCGAAGAAGATCGGCTATCTCCGCCTCGGCGCGATCGTCGCGCGCACCGACAAGGACTACGGCGTCGAGGGCTGCCCCGGCGGCTGGTACGGCGTCGCGCCTCGCGGGTTCGTGTGCGTCGGCAAGAACGCGACGCTCGACATGGACTCTCCGATCATCCGCGCCGCCAGCGTGCGGCCGGACACTTCGAGGCCGCTTCCTTATTCTTACGGATTCGTGCGCGCCGTCGCGCCGCTCTACCTGCGCGTGCCGACCAAGGACGAGCAGCTCGCGACGGAGTTCAAGCTCACGCAGCACCTCGCGTTCTGGAATCGCAAGGGCAAGCAGCTCAATCATGCCGATCACGTCGGTGCAAACGACACGGCTCGCGAGATCTTCCCCGATGCGCCGACGCAGCCGCCGTCGAACACGCTCTCCGACGCGATCCTCCTCGGCGGCTCGAGCGAGGCCGATCCGCCGCCATTCTGGCTCGAGGGCGGCTCGCGGAAGATCCCCAACGTCTCGAGTTTCGACGTTCCGGCGAAGGCGGTATTCGCAAACCGGGTGCGACGTCATACGGGTATCGCGTTCATCGGATCGTTCGCTACGGGCGTCGAGGCCGACAGCCGACCGTTCGCGGTGACCGTCGACATGCGCCTCGTGCCGATGGACAAGATCAAGCCCGAGCCGGCCTCTCCGTTCCACGGTGTCGAGCTGAAGGGCGACGTGAAGCTGCCCCTCGCATTCGCGAGGCCGTGCAATCCGAATGCGAAGGGCACGCCGCGACCGTGCGTGCACACCTATCGCGACGATGCCGGCGAGCTGAAGAGGACGGACAACGTCCTGCCGACGCGCGGCCTCCTTCAGCTCACGGGCGTCCAGCGCAGGGGCAAGAACGACGTCCGCTTCCTCGAGGCGAACGGCGGCGTGTGGGTGAGGGCGAGCGACGTCGGCGTCGCCGTCGCTCCCAGCGCATGGCCGCAGGCCGCGCAGCGCGGAGAGAAGTGGGTCGACGTCTCCATCGAAGACCAGACCCTCGTGCTGTGGGACGGCAAGACCCCCACCTACGCGACGGTGGTATCGACTGGTCAGGACGGCCTCGAGGATCCCAAGAAGACCAAGGCCACTCCGCTCGGCACGTTCCGCATCAAGAGCAAGCACATCACGACGACGATGGACTCGAACGGCCGCTCGGCGCAGTCCGGCGGCGCGGCACCCGAGTCGGGCGAGAGCGGCTCACCGACCGACGACGACAAGCACGCCGGCAACTTCGAGCTGCGCGACGTCCCGTACGTGCAGTACTTCCAGGACGGCTACGCGCTCCACTCGGCGTACTGGCACGATCACTTCGGCCTCGCGCGGAGTCATGGCTGCATCAACATGGCGCCCATCGACGCGCTTCGTGTCTTCCGCTTCACCGATCCGCCCGTGCCCGAAGGCTGGCACGGCATGAACGTCGAGAGCGGCAAGGGCACGATGGTCGTCATCCATCGCTAGCCTCACCAGCCTCACCCCCGGCCCCACTCTCGGGGCGGGAGAGGGGAGGCAGACGCGAAGTGCAATTGCGGGTGCGCTCGGAGTGCAAGCGCTTGCACTCGCTCGCATCAAGAGTCGCAAAAAGCCTGCGATTTGCCCGGTACGCGCGTTGGCCTGGCGTCTGCATTAGCTAGGAATCACGAAGCCACCTCGTGACGCTCACCGGGGCTCACGCGTTCTTGCAGGCGCGCGTGGGTCTCGGTGAGTGACTTCGATGCTTCGGCAAGCTTGGATGCGGTCGGACTTGCAGGCGCTCGATCGTGCCAAGGGGCCGCGACGAATTGGTTCGTCGCGGCCTTAAACCTTTTGTGCGTACTACGTCGCGTACGCCTTCAGATCGCCGCGCGCGATCGCCGCCTTCGTGAGGTCCTCGCCGCCGACGAGCTCGCCCTTCACGTAGACCTGAGGAAACGTCGGCCAGCCGCTCCACATCTTGATCGCGAGACGCTTCTGCCACTCCGAGAAGTAGCTGCCGTACTCGAGGTAGTGGAACTTCACGTTCGCTTCGCCGAGCGCCTTGCGCACGTTCTTCACGTGCGGGTTCTGCGCCATGCCCACGACGACGACGTCGTGCGCTTTGATGGCGTCTTCCACCTCGCGGACGGTGTCCGCATGGAACGACGTCATCTTGTCGAGGACGCTGGGGGCGATACGGGACGGGTCGTGGAGCGGTCGAGCGGCCATCGCGAGGAGCTTACGCCGGACCGTGCTGACACGCGTCGCTGGATCGCGCGAACCCCCGCAGAACCATGATCGAACCGGTCGGAGTGACGACCACCTCGGCGCTACGACGTTCGGCCGCTCGTGATTCGAGTGCTTTTCGCGTCTCGCATGGGCGCGCGCGGATCGCTCGGGATCCAGCGCGGGGAGGCGCGCGGCTTGCACGAGCCTCTCGTAGCCATGTCAGCTTCTCCCTTCGTTCGCACCGAGGTCCGCCCGGATCGAAGCTCCGACGCGCCGATCGCCGTCGACATCGGCGGCATCGACACGGCCCGCACGAACCGGCCCAGTTGGGCGAGCCGCATCCCGCAGGCGTGGATTGGAATGTCCGGCTATCTCATCGCCGGCGTGTTCCTCGGGCTCGTCCTCATCGTGGCGCTCGGCTTCACGCGCGGCGACTCGAACAAGGCAGCTGCTTCGCCCGGCCTCGTCACCGACAACGTCGTGCATCTCAAGGCAACGCAGCTCGGCGCGCAGTGCTGGAAGGGTGTGGAGGACGACGGTCCCGCACGCGTCACCGTCTCACTCGAGGTCGGTCTCGACGGCAAGGTCCGCAACGCGCGCGCCGCCGGCGAATCGCCCGCGCTCCGCGCGTGCATCGAGTCGCACGTGAAGGCCTGGGAATTCCTGCCGCAAGCAAATCCCTCGCAGATGGTGCTCCCGTTCGAGATCGACCAGCCCTGAGCACGCCACGGTCCGGGCTCACTTCCCAAGCGGCGGAAGCACGTCTACCGTGCCCGCCATGGCAAACCCCATCGCAACGCTCGAGACCTCGCTCGGCAACATCAAGGTCGAGCTCTTCGTGGACCAGATGCCCGTCACGGCGGGTAATTTCGTGAACCTCGCCAAGAGCGGGTTCTACGACGGTCTGCATTTCCACCGCGTCATCAACGG
>JAXDMI010000242.1:0-3571 GCA_034666145.1 Myxococcales bacterium
CGGCGATCGCGGATTCGTCCGCACGTGCGCGGCCGGGAGTCACGAAGAGCGTCGCGCTGCCGGCCAGGAGCGCACACGCCGTTACTGCAAGCATTCTCAAGCACATGGATCGACGCATCTCCGGCACGGGGCATTCAATAAGGCCGAAACACCGAGAAAAGCGCGGCCAAACCATGACGCGGGCCTCTCGGAGGGCTAACTTTCTGATCGATGCATCGAGCCGCCACCTCGGGTCTGGTCGCCGTTGCGCTCGCGCTCGTGCTGGTGGCGCCCGCATCATGCGCCAAGGGCGGCGACCCGAGCCCGGCTGAGGTCACCCCGGTCGCGTCGACGTCCGGCGACGCCGCGCCCGAGGGGGCCTGCGCGCCGTGCTTCGCCGATCAAGTGTGCTCCGCCGGCGTCTGCGTCGGCGTCGACACCGATGCCGACAAGGATGGCGTGAAGGCGGGCGTCGATTGCGACGATCACGATCCGGCGGTTCATCCCGGTGCAGCCGAGATCTGCAACGGCAAGGACGACAACTGCGACGGCAAGATCGACGAAGGCTTCGACGCCGACAACGACGGAACGCCGTCATGCGCAGTCGGTACCAAGCCCGCCGATTGCGACGATCACGATCCGACGATTCATCCCGGTGCCGCCGAAGTCTGCAACGACAAGGACGACAACTGCGACGGCAAGATCGACGAAGGCTTCGACGCCGACAACGACGGCTTCTACGCGTGCGCGCACGGCACCATCCCGGCCGATTGCGACGACACGATCGCCACCATCCATCCCGGCGCGCCCGAGACCTGCAACAACAAGGACGACGACTGCAACGGCATGGTCGACGAGCTCCCCGCCAACCTGAGCGGTCAGCTCTCGTCGCCGATCAATCCGCACTGGCAGTTCGCGGGCTCGGCCGTCCTCAGCGGTACCGGCGCCGCGACGTGGGCGCAGCTCACGGGTGACACTCCCGACCAAGCCGGCGCGCTGTGGTGGGCCGCGTCGTACACCTTCGACGTCTTCGACATGACGGCGACGTTCTGGATCCAGAACAAGCCCACCGGCGCAGACGGAATGGCGTTCGCGTGGGTCGTCGGCGGCAACACCAACCAGGTCGGCACCGGCGCAGGCGGGTTCGGCATCGGGGGCCTGAACGGCTACTCGGTCGCCATCGACACGTTCCAGAATGCTGGCGAGCCGGCGGTGCCGTCCCTCGTCCTCCTCCAGAACAGCTCGCCGCCCACGACTCTGCTGCGTCCCACGACCCAGATACCCAACGTTCGGGACTCCGGGAATCACAGCCTGCGCGTGAAGCTAGGGGCAGGCGGCAAGGTCAGCGTCTGGCTCGACAGCATCAACTACGTCAACGAGTTCTCGATCCCGGGCTATGCGCCGTTCGCCGGCCACTGGGGCTTCACAGGCGCTACGGGTGGCTCGAGCGAAACCCATTTCGTCAAGGACATCACCATGTCCTTCCCGAATGGTCAGGGCTGCGTCCCGTGACGAAATAGCGGTACCATCGGCGCAGCGTGGATCCGAAAGACCCCCGATTTGCAGGCGCGCCCAACGTGGCCAACGTTGTCATCAACGAGAAGCCCGACCGGCAGCCGTCCGACCCGGCATTCGACCGCGTCACCGCGATCGACATGGTCAGCTTCAACCAGGTCTCGGCGAGCGGCGATCGCGCGTGCCTCGTCGTCATCTACGGGCCCGAGCTCGGCAAGCGCGCGCCGCTGAGCCAGGCCACGTTCGAGATCGGTCGGTCCTCGCGGTCCGATCTCCCGATCGATCAGGAGAGCATCAGCCGTCATCACGCGCGCATCACGTTCGAGGCCGGGCGCCACATGATCGAGGACCTCGGCTCGACCAACGGCACGTTCGTCAACGACGTGAACGTGAAGAAGCAGCCGCTCAAGGACGGCGATCAGGTCAAGCTCGGTCGCTCCATCCTCAAGTACATGTCCGGCGACAACATCGAGGCGAACTACCACGAAGAGATCTATCGCCTGATGACGATGGATGCGCTCACGCAGACGCACAATCGCCGCTACTTCAACGAGGCGCTCGAGCGCGAATACAACCGCAGCCTGCGCTATCGCCGCGCGCTCTCGCTCATCCTCTTCGACATCGATCACTTCAAGAAGATCAACGACACCTACGGTCACGTGGCCGGTGACAGCGTGCTGCGCCAGCTCGCGCTCGTCGTGAAGCCGCGCCTTCGCCAGCAGGATTGTCTCGCGCGCGTCGGCGGCGAGGAGTTCGCCGTCCTTCTACCCGAGGTCGACAATCCCGGTGCGCGCGTCGCGGCCGACAAGGTCCGCGCGATCGTCGAGGCGGCGCGCTTCCTCGTCGACAACAAGGAATTCGGCTGCACGGTCAGCGTGGGGCTCATCACGTTCGATGCTCGCGTGACGTCGCCGCAGATGCTCTACGAGATGGCGGACAAGAACCTCTACGCCGCGAAGAACGGCGGCCGTAACCGCGTCGTCGGCTGATTCGCCGGTACACGACCGACGCGGAGCGCGCTCAGTCGCCGTCGGCAGCGTCGGCGGCATCGCTTCCCGCGTCGCCTGCATCGCCTGCGTCGCCGGCACCGGTCTCGGGCACGGACGCATCGCCGGCGGAGCCATCCGGCGGCGTGAACGTTCCGCAACCGCCGCACTCCGGCAGCGCGCCGCCGGGCACGAGCCCCTTGATCCAGATGCGCACGATCTCGCGTTCGTCGAACGTGAGCGGAGAATCGGCGTAGCCGGTGACGCTCAGCGCGGGGAAGGGCATCTCGCGGCCGAGGATGTAGTCCGAGAGAATGGACCGCTCGATGTCGTCCGCGGTTCGCTGCGCTTGCGGGACGAGCGGCGCGAACACGAACGGCACCCTCGGTTCGAGCAGCCCGGCCGAGCATGCGAGCTTGTCGGTCTGATCGACCAAGCCGGGAGGCCGGGCGAGGTCGACCTTGTAGATCAGCCAGCTATTGCCGGGATTTCCGGGGTCGATGATCGGCATGTCGATGCCGAAATGCGTCTGGCCGGCCGGTGGCCTCGTGGAGAGCGGACCGGTGTTCGAGCCCTGCGCGATGCGATTCAGCGCTGTGGCGCCGACACCCGCGCTCGTATCGAGCACGAGGCTCGCCGCCGCGAGTCCCCCGGTTCCATGACACGTGGGGAGGCTGCACTTCGAGGCAAAGATCGGGAGAACGTCGCGGCAAAAGCTGACCGTGGGCTCGACGGGCGTGTTCGCCTTCGGTCCCACGATGAATCCGAACTCGCGCGTCTGCTCGGGCGCGAGCGTCGCGCGATCGATGGCGCGCACGCCTCCGATGTCCGCATCACCCTCGGGAACGCCGAGGAGAAGCGTGTACGGCTGGCCTTCGGTGAGCCAAGGCTGCTTCGGCGGGTAGAGCGTGACGGTCCGCGCGATGGGATCGTAGACGACGACCGGCGCGAGGTCCTGCGACAGCGGCTGATGAGCGCCGTCGACGATGGCGATCGACTGGCGATTCACCGACGCAGGAAGCAGGTAGCGATCGAACGCGATCTGGATCACGCCGTCAGCGGGCATCATCCTGTCGACGCCGACGTTCACG
>JAXDMI010000243.1:0-10360 GCA_034666145.1 Myxococcales bacterium
GATCCAGACCGGCAACGTCGCGGGCAAGACCAATCGCTACCAGCTCGACGCGACCACCGTTTACGACGCGAGCGCGAAGATGAAGTGCACGCTCAACGGTACGACGCTCGGCACCGGCCCGGACGTCTCGTGGGACTTCACCGTCAGCACGGCGCAGCGCTACTGGTTCGACACCGTCGGCTCCTCGTACGACACGGTGCTCTACGTCGTCGACCGCACCACCGGCAAGGTGATGGGCTGCGCCGACGACAGCTTCCCCTGGCTCAGCGCGCAGGCCATCAGCGGCCTCGCCACGGCGACGCAGGCCATCTCGGCGCTCAACTCGGCGGTCATCGGCGACCTCCCGCCCGGAGACTACCGGCTCGTCCTCGACAAGCGCGACAACACCGCGATGCCGACCATGCCGACGAACACGGGCATCTACCAGGTCAACATGTGGACCGACATCGACGACCCCAAGATGGGCGGTAATCCGAAGCTGACCGCCGTGTCGACGCCCGGCTACTCGCAGACGATGGCCGCGCTCCACTCCGCAGCGCTCGGCGCGTCGGTCATGGGCATCGACATCAGCGGCGTGTCCTGCGGTCAGACCGCGACGGCGTGGGAGAAGAACTGGACGCGCTGGTCGCTCGAGAACATCGCACGAGACACCGGCGCGGTCGTCGGAGGCACGCCTCAGGTCTACACGGTGCAGCAGAACGGAACGCCCGGCCCCACCTCCGGCGCGGCGACGGCGAACTGTCCCGCGGGCGCGAACCTCGGCACCATCGTGACCACTGCGGTGCAGAACATGACGAACAACATCTCGCAGCCGCTGACCATCGACGTCAGCGACATCGACGACCTGACCGACTTCGACGGTGTCACCGGCACCAACGCGGGCACCAACGTGCTGACACCGAACAACGTCGACGACGCCACCTTCGTGAGCAGCATCACCGTGAACCCGGTCACGGGCTGCACCGGCCCCGTGAGCCAGCCCACGGCGCTGTCCGCGTCCGGGCTGACGAGCGCGGGCTACGCTGGGTGCGGCCCGGGCGCGCAGCCCAGCGTCACCGTCAACTTCAAGGTGCCGGCGAGCGTCTCGCAGAAGTTCTATCCCCAGATCTTCAAGTTCCAGGTCAAGGTGCTCTTCGGCAACGCGGTCATGTCGACCATCCCGGTCATCATCACGGTGCCTCCGTTGCCCGGCGGTTACGTCGCGTCGGACTACAGCAACACCTTCGATGCCACGACGACGTGCAAGCCCTGGCAGCGCATCTCCTGGGGCAACTACGCGTGGAACGTCGGCGCTCCCTGCCAGCCCACGGGCGGCGGAACGGGCAACTGCATCCCGCTCCAGGCGCCCCCGACCGTCAACAGCACGAACGACTCGAAGATCTCCTTCTATGTCACGCCCAACTTCGGCGCCGGCGGCACCGAGATCGCGACACCCATGTATGTTGCACGCGATGCGACGCAGACCGGTGCAGTCAACGTCGGCGCCTTCATGAAGGCGAACGGCGTCATGACGCCGCCCAAGCTGGTTCGCATCCGAGCCAACCTGGCGCCCACCCTCGATCAGCTGAAGACGCCGGTCCTCGCCAACTGGGGCATGGTCATCGACTGTACGGACTCGGAGTGAGACTCGCGAACCGCCGCGCGAGATGGTCGAGCGCAGCGGTGATGGACGTAGCCATCTCGCACAGAGGCTCGCCGTCGGCGCGGTAGAGCACGAGGTAGTCGCGGGCGATGACGTCGTAGCGACGCATGAAGCGAAAGCGCACGAGGGCGCTGCCCTCACCGAGCTCGAGTCGTTCGTCGATCATCATCTCGCCCTCGGGCGCATCGAGAGGCTTCCCGTAACGCGCCATCACCGCTTCGAGCGCGCCCTGGGGGAGGGGAAGCACCTCGGCGCCGACGGTCAGAGCGAGGGCTCCGTCCTCGTGCGAGAGGCGGGTCCGGACCGGCGCGCCGGACGCGTCGGTCGTCTCGTGAATCGTGATCTCGGCCACTTCGGGCGAACGTATCACTGCGTAGCCACGCGCCTGGAACCTCGGATACAACGAGAGGATGAAGCTCTCCAAGCAGCCCTTCCTCGCGCTCGCGGCCATCGGTTGGATCGACGGCTCGCTCCAGAAGGTCGAAGCGGTGGGGCTCCTCCGCGCCGCGAAGGAGGCCGGCCTCGCGGGCGACGACCTCGCCGAGGTCGAGAAGGCGACCAAGGAGAAGGTCACGCTCGACGGCGCGGACGTCTCCGGCATGAGCGAATGGGAGCAGGTGCTCACGTACGCGCTCGCCGCGTGGTTCGCGCAGCTCGACGGTGTGGTTTCGACGAGCGAGCACACGACCCTGGTCGCGCTGGGAGAAAAGCTCGGCCTCAAGGAGGCCCTGCGCAAGCGTGCCGCCGCGGTCGCGAACGACATCGCGTGCTTGCCCGAGGGCGGACGCCCCGAGCGCTACGACTTCGATAAGCTCGCGGTGCGGCTCAAGGAGCGCATGCCGCAGCTCGACGCTGGCGACGCCAAGACGAAGGCGTGACGGTTTCCTTGTAGGCCCACCACCGCAGTGCCATGCTCCGCCCCCGGAGCTGCTGACACCATGGAATGGGCTTACAAAGCGACTGTGAAGAACGTGGACCGCGCGGGCACCGTGATGCTCGCCAATCGCGGGCTCCTCTGTCGTGCTGCGCATGAGAAGACGGGCCAGATGGGCGAGCCGTCGAAGGCGGTCGCCATCGGCGACGTCATTCACATGTATTATACAGGTGTTCCCGGAAAGACCCCCGAGATCGGCTCCTTCGAGGTGATCACGAAGGAGAAGCACCCCAAGCCCGAGCTCTTCGGCGATCGCGTGCCCGAGACGGCGATCTACGCCGTTGCGGACGAGAACCTCATTCTCGAGGTCGACAACCAGGGCCGCTACGAGCAGGACTGGACCCTGAACCAGTACACCGGCTGGATCATCAAGAAGGTCGGTCCGGCGCGCCCGTACGACGCGAAAATGTTCCGCGGCCAGTCGACCCTCGTTCGACTCGAGCCCGAGGTCGAGTCGGCCACCGATTGAGAGCGTGATCTGGTAGACAGGCACTCGTGAGCCGCCGCGCCTTCTTCTTCCCGCACTCGCTCGATCCGGCCCAGAAGCCGGGAACCGACAACATCTCTGGACGCGTTCCGTTCGAGGTCACAGGAACGCTGCTCGGCAGCGAAGGCCGTGGCAGCGAAGGGCGGCCGTTCTGGGTCATGGCCGACGGCTTCATGGATCCGCTCGGTGATGCGCAGATGCCGGGCGTGGTCGGGTCCTACCAGGACCCGTGCGTGTTCTGCGATCCGTGGGGACCCTTCCACGCGTTCCTGCGGCTCGACGGTACGAACCTCGCGAACGAGAAGGTGATGGGCGGCGGCAAGGTGATCGCCGACAGCCTCCCCGAGGTGGTGAGCCCCGGCGATCTCATCATCTACGGAAAGACCAACCCGAACGGCGGCAAGAACATCAAGGAGATCTGGGTCGACACCGTGATGGTGGTCGATTCGATCGCGACGTTGCCGGTCATCGCGTCGCCGGAAACGCCCGACAAGCCGCCGTATACGTTCGCCCTCGCGAGCGATCCGTCGCTGCCCGGCAAGGGCACACCGGCGCATCGTTACAGCCTCTCCGATGCCGAGACCAAGGGCGTTCACGAGACGACCAACCGCAATCCGCATCGCATCATCGTCGGCCGCGTCTCGAAGGAGCCCGACGCAGTCGAGAAGCTCGAGACGAGCTTCGTGCCGCTCGCCGATCGCACGGGAGGCGTGTGTCGCGCGCTCGCCGTCGACAAGGGCCACATGGGCGCCGCGTGGGGACCGCTCCTCGAGTTCTTCGAGCAGGGCGTCTTCGCGAAGGTGAAGGGCATCCCACGCGGCGGATGGATCGCCGAGCTTCCGAGCTTCGCGCTCGCCGAGGCGCTGCTCACGGCGGTGGTGAAGCGCTCGGGCGGGCATCAAGGCATGCGCGGCACCGTCGCGGTCCCGCCGCTCTCGCCGGTCGGCGGCACGAAGCGCTGGAACCCGCGAACGGCGCGCGTGTTCCCGGGCTGATCGCCAGCGCGACGACACGTCATGCCGCGATGCGCGTCTCGACGGGCGCGCTTCCGCGACGGACGGTGATGAGCGTGCCGGCCGGGATCTCGCTCCAGCCGTCGTTCTCCTCCATCGGCTCGGAGGCAACCGTGAAGCTGTCTGCGCTCGCGCGCATCCACAGCGAAGGAACGTCGTCGTCGACGGCGTGACGCGTGGCGACGAGCTCGTCGCCGCTCGCGACGATGAGGTTCAGCTGGCCACGGACCCTGGCGTCACGGATGGCGGCGGTGATCATGCCGATGGTCTCGCGAACGCGCGCCGCGAGATCGCCGGTGCGCTCGCGGAGCAGCGCGGCGATGTACTCGGTGTCGGTGTTGCCGAGGATGCGCGCGCGCGTCTCGACGGAGAGCTGCGCGCGCAATGGCTCGAGAACCGTCTCGTGGAAGTCGTGGATGGCGCCGTTGTGGACGAGGAGCGCGCCGCCGAAGTCGAACGGCGGCGTGTTGGTCATCGCGACCGGCATCTCACGCGACGCCGTGCGCGAGCTCGCGACGATGCACGTCGAGCGCAAGTGCGGGCTCATCGTGTCCACGTTCTCGTCGACCCAGATCGGCAGCGTGCTGCGGTACCGCGCCGGCTCGCGGTCATCGGCGGCGAACCAGCCGAAGCCGAAGCCGTCGCTGCCGATCATGCCGGGCGGCATCTCCTTCGGGCAGCGCGCCTGGGTCGAGAGCGAGCGATGCGGGCGGACGAGAAGCGCGTCGAGCGCGACGGTTTGCCCCAAATAACCTGCGATCCGGCACATTTCGCGAAACTGTAGCAACTTCGGCGCCGCGTGGCCGACCGGGTGACCATGCGCCTCTGCAAGCTCGCTTCGGCCGTCGTCGTCCCGGTGGTTTGTCTCTTCACGCTCGCGCCGTCGATCGCGAATGCCGGGGCGCCGAGCGCCGGCGGCAAGCGCGTCTCGAAGCGCAACGCGCTGGCCCCCGTGGTTCTCCCGGCGCCGTCCGCGTCGCCGCTGTCGGCGTTGCCGCCGCTGCCGCCGGTGGCGCGCGACGTCACTGCCATCATGACGGCCACGTCGATCGCGGACGCGTCGAACGGGGGAGCCGTCGCCGGCGCGCCGGTCACGCTGACGAGCGCGGGCCCCGAGACGCTCGCGCCGCTGCCGGCCGGTGAGCCGCGAGCCAGTGCGCCGCCGGTCCGCGAGGTGGTGACGGCGGAGAGCAATTTCATTCCCGAGGTGAAGCCGACCGGGTTCGTGATGCAGCTCGGCACCGGCGGCCTCGTGCCGACGTCGGCGTTCGTCAAGGGCGTACCCACGCTCGGTCCGGGCATCTCGCTCGACCTGCGTGTCGGCTACTACGCGACGCCGCACTTCGGCATCCTCGTCGGCTTTCGCGGGTCGTACGGTCACGAGATCTCGGGCTGTGGCGATTCATGTCCGGGCGGCTACTCGCTGCAGGCGCCGGTGATGTTGCAGTTCATCTCCAAGGACCGCACGCGCGGTGTCTACGTCGAGGTCGGCGTCGGCCTCGGCACGACGTACGCGGGTACGGTGGGAAGCGGCTCGTACTCGCTGTCGAGCCCCATCGAGATGAAGGCCGGTCTCGGCTATCGCTTCCCGGGTCCCGGGGGTGCGGGTCGCTCCGCCACCGTCGACCTCAACTTCGGCGCGGACGGCGGATCGATCACGTCGGCGGAGGTCCACACGAAGGAAGGGACGACGTCGGCCAAGGTCGACGGCCCGACGCATGCCGTCATTGCGATGTCGGCGATCGTGCACTTCTCGCTGTGACGCGAGGCGCGCTCAGCGCTGCGTGCGCGGATCCCAGCCCGTTGCGAGGCCTTCTTCGAGAGCGTCGAGCTCCTTCATCGCGGCGGCATCGAGCGTGAAGTCGAAGAGCTTCGCGTTCTCGGCGATGCGCTTCTCGTGCGTGGACTTCGGCAGCACGACGAGCTCGTGCTGGATCGCCCAGCGGAGGAGCACCTGTGCGGGCGATCGCTGGATGCGCTTCGCCACGGCCACGACGACCGGGTGATCGAGCCGCTGCCCGCTGGTGAGCGGACTGTACGCTTCGACGACGATGTCGTTCTTCTTGCAGAATGCACGCGTCTCGCGCTGCTGCAGGAAGGGGTGAATCTCGATCTGGTCGACGGCGGGAGGCTCGGTGGCGCTCGCGAGCAGCTCCTCGAGGTGCGGCACGAGGTAGTTGCTGACGCCGATGTGACGTGCGCGGCCGTCGGCCTTGATGCGCTCGAGCGCGCGCCACGAATCGAGGCGCTTCCCCGCGACGGGCCAGTGGATCAAGTAGAGGTCGACGTAGTCGAGACCGAGCTTGGAGAGACTGGTGTCGAATGCGCGGAGGGCCTTGTCGAAGCCCTGGTCGTCGTTCCACAGCTTGGTGGTGACGAAGACGTCGCCGCGAGGCAGGCCGCTGTCACGCACGGCGGCGCCGACGTCGGCCTCGTTGCCGTAGATGCGCGCGGTGTCGACGTGGCGATAGCCGCTACGCAGCGCGGCGAGCACGGCGTCGCGGGTGACGTCGCCACGCGGTGACTGCCAGACGCCGAGGCCGACCTGCGGGATGGAGCCGCCGGAGCGAAGCGGGAGCGCTGCCGTCGTGACGTCCAGGGTGGTCATGACCGAGGATTATGGCTCGTTCAGGGCGCGCAGACGACCACGCAATCAGCGCGGCGCGTCGTCGCTATTCGCGCCGCGGCCACGCGGTGGTATCTCCGCCGCAGGCGCGCATCGATGAATCCGTTCGCATCGCTCGGTTTGTCGGCGCCGCTCGTTCGGGCCGTGACCGACCTCGGCTTCGAAGAGCCGACGCCCATCCAGCGCGAGACCATCCCCGCGATCCTCGGCGGACGCGATCTCCGGGCCTCTGCGCAGACCGGCTCCGGCAAGACCGCCGCGTTCGTCCTACCCATTCTGGAGATGCTCGCCGCGGACCGCGGCAGGGCGCGCGTCGTTCGCGCGCTCGTCCTCGTGCCCACGCGCGAGCTGGCTGCGCAGATCGTCGACGTGATCGCGGCGTGCGCGCGTCATCTGCCGAGTCCGCCCAAGACGTGCCTCGCGGTAGGCGGTGTCTCGATCAACCCGCAGATGATGGCGCTGCGCGGCGGTGCCGACATCGTCGTCGCAACGCCGGGACGGCTGCTCGATCTCGTCGACCACAACGCGCTGCGGCTCGCCTCGGTGGAGACCCTCGTGCTCGACGAGGCGGACCGCCTCCTCTCGCTCGGCTTTGCCGACGAGCTCGCGCGCGTCCTCGCCCTGCTCGAGCGTCGCCAGAGCCTGCTCTTCTCCGCCACGTTTCCGCCCGCCGTGCGCAGCCTCGCCGACGAGGTCCTCGAGGATCCCTTGTTCGTCGACGTCGACGCAGGCGTGTCGCTCGGGGACACCGGAGCGCTGATCGTCCAGCGCGTCATCGAGGTCGACGCGCCGAGACGCACCATGCTCCTCCGTCATCTCGTGGCGACGCACGGCTGGTCGCGTGTCCTCGTCTTCGTGGGCAGTCGTTACGCCGCCGAGCACGTCGCCGACAAGCTCACGCGCGCCGCCAAGCGCACCCCTTCGGATCTCACGAAGGGCGTCGAATCCGTGGAGAGTGCACGCATCACCGCGGTCGCTCTCCACGGCCAGCTATCGCAGGGAGCGCGCAGCCAGGCGCTCGCCGACTTCAAGGCCAAGCGCGTCCGCGTGCTCGTCGCCACCGACCTCGCGGCGCGCGGCATCGACATCGCGGAGCTCCCCGCGGTGGTGAACTACGACCTGCCGCGCTCCGCGGTCGACTACCTCCATCGCATCGGGCGCACCGGGCGTGCCGGCGAATCCGGCGTCGCCGTCAGCTTCGTCAGCGCCGACACCGATGCGCATTTCCGGCTCATCGAGAAGCGCCACGACCTCCACCTGGAGCGCGAACGCATTCCCGGCTTCGAGCCGACCATCCTCGAGCCGACGATGCCCGTTCGCGATCCGCATGGCGGCGTGAAGGGAAAGCGCAAGAGCAAGAAGGACAAGCTCCGCGAGGCTGCAGCGCGCAAGACCTAGCGCGTTCCTCGCTCGATCGCCCGCGCGCGTCTACTGCGCGTAGATCTGGATGTCGGTCGCGGCCGACGTGCACATGCGCATCACCTGGTCCCAGTCGGGATGGCGCACGATGAGGCGTCCGTCGGCGAGCTGCGTCTGCTTCCAATCGCGTCGCGGCGTTCCCGGGCGGGACAGGTTCTCTTCCACCACCCAGCCGTGGCACGCGTTCAGCCAGTCGCGGAGGCCTTCGATGCGCGTGATGTGGCCCCATCCGCGCGCGCGCTTGAAGATCATTCCGACGTTGTATTTGCGGGTCGTGCTCGCCTCGAAGTGACCCCAGCACGAGACCCGCGCCCACTCGCGATAGAGATCGACGTCGCACGTGTAGTTGATCTGATCGACCAGGCCGGCACCGCCGGATCGGCACGCGATCTCGCCGAAGACTGCTTCGCCGCTCGGCGTGAGGAACCACTCCATGTGCGTGAAGCCGTCGCCCATGCCGAGCACGTCGAGCGCGGCGCGACCGAGCGCGATCCCTCCCGCGAGCTTCGGCTGCGTGAGATCGCGGATGCTGATGCCCATCGGGCTGACCCACTCCTGCGTCGCGGCCTCGAGCGGCTTTGGCAGGTACATGGTGACGTTCTCGATCACGGGCTTGCCGCGCAGGCATACGGTGTCGAAGGTCAGCTCCTCGCCGTCGATGTACTCCTCGCAGCTCGCCTCGGTGAGCTTGCCTATGGCCGGCAGCGTCGTCTCGAGCTCGGCCGCGTCATTCACCTTGTACGTGTCCGCGCAGCCCGCGCCGCCAATGGGCTTGAGAATGAGCGGATAGCCGATCTCCTCCGCGACCTGACGCACTTCGTTTGCAGTATGCACGCGTCGAGAGCGGGGCACGCGGAGGCCGGCGGCGCGGAGGCGCGTCTTCATCAGCTCCTTGTCGCGAAAGGCCATGACGGTGTCGACGGACATGCCGGGCATGCTCCACCGTTCACGAAGGCGCGCGGCGAGGAGGACGCAGGGCTCCCAGTTCGTGAGCACGCGATCGACGGCGCGCCCGCGCAGCCAGTCGGAGACGCGACCCGCGACGTCCTGCTCGTCGAGCATGCGCGGGACGGTGAGGTAGTCGGCGAGATACGGCCTCACGTGCGCGGGCAGCGAGTCGCGCGGCGTGTCGCCGACGCCGTAGACGGTGACGCCGACCTCGGCGAGGCCGCGGACGAACTGGCTCATCTCCGCGGGGTAAGCGGGGGACAGGAAGACGGCCCTCATCGTGGCCGCGTTCTTAGCATGAGGGCGCCCGTTCAGGGCCAGAGCGCGACGATGACCCGCCAGACCACGATCGCGGCCGCTGCCGTGCTGATGCCGAACGCGATGGCCGCGATCATCCGCCGGCGCGCCGCGGCCTCCCCGAGGACGGCGCCGCGCTGCGCGAGCATGCGGATGTCACGTGGCGCAGCCACGCGCGCCGTGTGGATCTGCTCCTGGCGGAGGACCACCTCGGCCTTGCGGAGGAACTGCTCCCACTCGGCGGCGGTGATCTCGAGCGGGCGACCGAAGCGCGCTCGATAGATCATGTCCATGTGCGCATGGTCGCGGAGCTCGGCGGTCTTCGTGACCGCGTTGACGACGCCGCCGACGAGCACCGCGTGACCCTGGCGCGTGGGACGCAGGCGGAGGTGCTGGAGCACCTGCTTGCCTCCGCCCGTCGACATGCCTTCGGGTGCGGTGAGCTCCACGACCCACCATCCGGCGCCGATGCTGAACTCGTCGAAGCCTTCGGTGACGACATCGGCGAGCGTCGTGAATTTGCGCGCGAGCCGCGTGCGGAGCTGCTCGACGCCCGGCTCGCGATCGGCGTTTCGCACCGAGCGCGGCGACTCCATGTTCGGATCGGAGTCCGGGGCCGCGGGCGCGGCGGGCGCCGCCGGCGCGGGATCCGGAGCGATGATGACTGCGGCTTCGTCGGGGACGATCGAGGAGCGCGCCGCGGCGAGCATGGCGGGTGAGATCTCGGCGATCGGCGTTGAGATGGAGAGCGCCGGGTGCGGCGACCGAGCCCGCGCGATGTCGAACTTCTCGAGCTTGCGCGTGCCGCTCTCGAACGCCGCCGCGCGGTCCGCATCGAACCGCTCCAACTTTCGCGTTCCACTCATCCCGATAGGTATAGCACCATCGATGCCGCTCGGCGATGCCAGGCGCGAAAACCCGGGGCAAACGCTCATCCCGTCACGTTTGCGGTCACTTGGCGCCGGGGATCGGGCTGCCCTTGTCGGCGTCGTAG
>JAXDMI010000244.1:0-9993 GCA_034666145.1 Myxococcales bacterium
ACGCCGTCGCGTTGCAGCGCTGCTGCCACTCGGTCGACCTGCGCGTCGAGCGTCGCTGCGTCGAGCACGGCGTCGTCGAGGACCACCATCGGGTGGCGGGGTCGCGCGCGTGCATGGGCGCGCACCAGCTCCGGGAGCGTCCCGATCTCCTTCAGCAGCATCTCTCCGGCGGTCATGGCGACCCGAACGCGTCAGATGGGCGCGAGGAGGCCGCCCGCGAGTCGATCGCCGAGCTGCACATGGGGATGCGTGCAGAGTGCACCCAGCGTGACCTTGCTGCCGATCCGCTCGAGGTCGTAGTGGCAGACGATGGTGACGCCCGGATGGCGGCGCAGGAGGTCGTTGAGCTTGCCTTCGTACTCGATCATTCCGTCCACGCCCGGCGCGCCGGAGAGGGACCAGACCATCTCGCCAGAGATGAGGACGTTCTTGTGACCCTTCGATCGAAAGTCGAGGATCGCCGACTCCATGAAATCGACCATGCGATCCGCGTCGAACGATCCCGTCCGCAAGTAAGCCTCCGACGGATCGAGAAGGCGCAGGTGGTCCGACGCGATGAGCTGATCGGGATCGACGCCCTCACCGCGCAAGCGGGCCAGCGAATCGTCGCGGAGACCCGCCTCGTACACCCAGAGGAGCGGCGCGCGCCGGCGCAGGTGCCAGGCCACATACGGCTGGAAGAGACGCCACATCTCGTCACGGTTGTGATGGTGGAGTGAGACGTGGCGCGGGACCCCGCGACGGGCCGCCACGTCGAGCGCAGCCATCGGATCCTGCCCAGCGGACGCCTCGGTCGGTCCCGGCTGCGGTTCCGGCTGTTGCGGAGCAGCCTGGAGGAAGCGCTCGAGA
The DNA here is from genome assembly GCA_034666145.1 of Myxococcales bacterium. Taxonomy (GTDB): domain Bacteria; phylum Myxococcota_A; class Polyangia; order Polyangiales; family Polyangiaceae; genus Labilithrix. The sequence goes on from JAXDMI010000244.1 coordinate 850, forward strand.
TCCTCCTTGCGGAAGCGGCGCTCACCACGGGCGCCGACGCGCACGCACTCCAGGCGGCCCTCGTTCGTCCAGCGGCGTAGGGAGGTCTTGCTTACCCGCAAGTAGCCAGCGGCCTCTTCAATGGTCAACAGCGGTTTCATTGCGACTTCACCCCTCACCCTAGCACGAAAAATCACGAAAGAGCGCAGAACCTCAAAGGAAAGTCCATCAAAACGACCGGACGGTAGAGCCTACGATGGCGCCGTCCCATGCTGCACTGAGTCATCTAGTAATACCTATACCCGCCGCATCAAGCCTCGTTTGGATTATCCATAATTGTACTTGCCAACCATGGATAGTTTGGCCAAGCTGAGAACCTCGGGGCAGGCGCTGGAGCCTTCCATCGTCACCCCGCAGCCGAAGCGAAAGGGAGCGAGACCATGAAGATCCGTGGGAAGGACGTGACGATCCCTACCAGCATGGTGGGCAATTACCCGAACCCCCGCTGGTGGGACGCGAGCTACGCGCGTGCCTTCACCGGCGACCAAGATCCGCCGGATTCGCTCTTGCGGGAGGCGCTAGAGGACGCCGTCGCCGCGGTCGCGCGCGACCAGGAGCAAGCCGGTCTGGACATCATCACGGACGGCCGCCCTCACGGCGACAACTACGCGGACCAGGTCCTCTACTACTACCACCGCAAGCTCGGCTTCGAGAACCAAGGCGGCAACCTCGGCTTCCCCATCTACAGCCGCCTGCACGCGGTCACGATCCGGAAGGCCATCCGCCGGCACGGCTCGCTCATGGTCGAGCAGGCGCGCGCGCTCAAGAACGCCACGAACAAGCCGATCAAGATTCAGTACACCGGGCTGCAGGTCCTCAATCAGGTCGGCTCGGTAGATCATCACTACAAAGACGCGCGCGATCGCGGGATGGATATCGCCAAGGCCTACAACGAAGAGTTCAAGGAGCTCGACGCGATGGGCGTCGACTTCATCCAGATGGACGAGTTCACCTGGCCCTACTTCTTCGAGCCGTGGGCGATCGAGCTGTTCAACGCAGCGGTCGACGGCGTGAAGGCCCAGATCGTCTGTCACGTGTGCTGGGGCAACTGGGGCGGTACACCGGCGTACTACCCGGACGAGACCGCCAAGCCCGGAGAGATCTTCGACCTGACGAAGCGCGAAGGAAAGGCGCCGAGCGCGACCGCCTCGATCGTTCCCAAGGCGTATGAGGCGAAGCTCGATGTCCTCAACCTGGAGAACTGCGGCCGCCGCAGCGACGACCTCTCCGGCCTCGAGGTCATGAAGGCGAATCCGCTCCCGCCCAACGTGAGCTTCTGGGCAGGCGTCATCGACGTGAAGAGCACGATCTGCGAGACCGCCCCGCAGGTGGCGGAGCGCATCGAGAAGCTCCTCGAGTACATCCCGGCGGATCGCCTCGGCGTGACCACGGATTGCGGGCTCATCCTGCTCCAGCGGTACATCGCCAAGGACAAGCTGCATGCGCTCGTCGAGGGAGCTCGGATGGTCCGCGCCAAGCTCGGCTAGGTCGCGTGTTCGTATCCAAGGAGGCCGGCGTGAACATCGAAAACATTCGCAGTCAGCGCTTCGGTATCGGTGATTGGTCGACGCGCATCGACGAGCTGCTCGAGACACCCGGCGAGGGTCCCGCGCTGTTCAACGTCGACGAGAACGACACGCGCGAGTACGACGCGATCTTCCTCGGGGGAGGCGCGAGCGGCCGCTTCGGCGCGGCTTATCTCCGTGCGATGGGCGGCAGGCAGCTCATCATCGATCGCTGGCCGTTTCTCGGAGGCTCCTGCCCGCACAACGCGTGCGTGCCCCACCACCTCTTCTCGGAGTGTGCCGCGCAGCTGATGCTCGAGCGCACGCTCTCGGGTCAGTTCTGGTTTCAGAACCTCCAAGGGAAGACCACGTCGATCAAGGACATGGTCGACCTGTTTCGCAAGGGCCGCATCGGCCCGCATGCGATCATGAACTACCAGAGCAAAGAGCAGCTCGACCTCGAGTACGTGCTCAATGCCCCGGGGACGATCGTGGACAACCACACGATCGAAGTAGCCGGCCGCCGCTTCCGCGCGCGCAAGCTGATCATCGGGCTCGGCGCACGGCCGCAGGCACTCCCCTGCCCCGGAGGCGATCTCAAAGGCGTCTACAACTACGTCAACGTCGTCGAGAACCTCGACTACGAGCCGGGACCTACCGTCGTCGTCGTCGGCGGCAGCAAGACCGCGACGCTCTACGCCGCGTTCTTCAACGCCACCGGTCGTCGCACGATCATGGTGGTCCGCAGTCAGCTCCTCAAGCTGATCCCCGACGGACAGACGCGCGAGTACGCCATCGACCGGATGAAGGAGCAGGGCGTCGAGGTCTGGGAGGGCTCGACGGTCGAACACATTCTGCCCGACGCCGACGGTAAAGCCCGCGCCGTGCGGATCAAGACGCCGTCGGGCATCGAAGAAGTGGCCTGCGACTTCGTCTTCTGCGGTCTCGGCGAGAAGCCGAACTCCGAGCCGCTCGTGAAGGCGCTCGGCGTGAAGACCGGCGCGCACGGAGAGGTGCTCGTCGACGCGCAGCTCAGGACCTCGGTCCCCGACGTCTACGCGGTCGGCGATCTGATCGGCGGCCCCATGGAGATGTTCAAGGCGCGCAAGAGCGGGACGTACGCCGCCCGGCACGCGATGGGGCAAGAGGTCTCCTATGACTCGAAGGACTTCCCCGACTTCTTGCACACCCACTACGAGGTCTCGTGGTTCGGCATGGGCGAGGAGGAGGCGCGGCAGAAGCACCGCAACGTCGTCGTCATCAAGATGCCGCCGAACACACCTGATGGGCTGAACGTCGCGCTGCCCGCGAGCGATCGCGTGATGCTCTATTCGTTCACGAAGCCTCACATGAGCGGCTTCCAGAAGCTCCTCGTCGACGGCGACACGCGCCGCGTGCTCGGCGCGCACCACGTCGGCTACGGAGCGAAGGACAGCTTCCAGTACCTCTGCGCGCTCTGGAAGAAGGGACTGACCATCGACGAGCTCTCCGAGATGGACGAGCTGTTTCTGAACCCCACCCACTTCATTCAGCTGTCGCGCCTTCGGGCGGGACACCAGACGCTGCGAGACTTGTGATGCGAGTCGCGCTCGTGACGGGAGCAGCCTCGGGCAACGGCAGCGCCATCACGGGCCGTCTCCTGCGCGACGGCTTCACCGTCGCGGCGGTCGACGTCGACGCAGCCGCTCTCGAGCGGACGCGTGGACAAGCTTGGGGTGAGGCCGGCGAGCGCGCAGTGTGTCTCCGCGCCGACGTGCGCGACGAGGCCGACGTCGACGCCGTCGTTGGTCAGACCCTGGAGCGCTTCGGGCGGCTCGACGTGCTCATCAACAACGCCGGCGTCACCGGCGGTGCGCGCGCGACGACGGTTCACGAGACGCCCGTGGCCGAGCTCGACCTCGTCCTCGCGGTGAACCTGCGCGGGCCGTTCCTGCTCTGTCGCGCCGCGCTCCCTGCGATGGTCGCACGAGGTGGTGGCGTCATCGTCAACATCGCGTCGGTCGCAGGCCTCGTCGCGTTCCCCGGCCGCGCTGCGTACAACGCATCGAAGGGCGGCTTGATCCAGCTCACGCGATCGATCGCCGTGGATTACGCCTCGCGGGGCATCCGCTGCAACGCGCTCTGCCCCGGCATGATCGATACGCCGATGACGCACTGGCGGCTCGAGCAGCCGGCGTTGCGGGAACAAGTGCTCTCGCGAATTCCCCAGAACGAAGTGGGAGTGCCCGGCGACGTCGCGTCGGCGGTCGCATTCCTCGCCTCGGACGAGGCTCGCTACTTCAACGGCGCTGCCCTGGTGATGGACGGTGCCTACACAGCGCTGTGAAGGCGCACGAGGACGACATGAAAGGCAAGCTCGAAGGACGACACGTTTTGATCACCGGTGGGGCCGCGGGTATCGGCTTCACGACCGCGGAGGTCTGTGCCGCCGAGGGGGCCGCCGTGGCGCTGCTCGACGTCGACGGCGCCAAGGCGGAGCAGTCGGCGGCCAAGCTCACACGCGCGGGGTTCCGGGCGTGGGGCGCAGGGGCCGACGTCACCGACTTCGCGAAGCTCACGCGCGCGGTCGTGGACGCCGAGCGGGCCATCGGGCCTCTCGACGGCCTCTTCAACAACGCCGGCATCGCCGGCTTCGGCAGCGTTCACGACGCCAGCGAGGAGAGCTGGCACAAGATCATGGCGGTCAACGTGACGGGCACGTTCCTCAGCTCCAAGGCGGTGCTGCCCGGGATGATGGAGCGGAAGCGCGGCTCGATCGTCAACGTCGGGTCCGTCGCGGGGCTGGTCGGCATCGGCACCATGTCCGCGTACTGCGCGGCGAAGGGCGCGGTCGTGAACCTCACCCGTCAGATGGCCGCCGATTATTCGAAGCTCGGCGTTCGCGTGAACTGCGTCTGTCCCGGGACGATCGCCTCCACCGCGCTCGGGCAGTCGCTCCTCGGCAGCGACCAGAGCAGCGAGGCGATGGGGCGGCGTCTTGCGAAGTACCCGCTCGGTCGCTTCGGCGAGCCGGAGGAGATCGCGAAGGCGGTGGTCTTTCTCCTCTCCGACGACGCGAGCTTCGTCAGCGGCGCCGTCATCGCCGTCGACGGAGGGATGACCGCGATATGAGCACCACGGTCCACAGCACGGCAGACAAGCGGACGCAGCTCGACGATCTCGCCGGGCGCGTCCGGGACGGCGACTGCGTTGCCGTCGGCGGCGGCCTCTCGTCGCGTGAGCCGATGGCGCTGCTGCGCGCGCTCATTCGACAGGGAAAAAAGGGCCTGCGCGTGGTGGGCTCGGCGCACGGAATCGACATCGATCTGCTCTGCGGCGGCGGAACCGTCGCGGCCAGCGGGGAGAGCTACGTCGGCTTCGAGCAGGACTTCGGGATGGCGCCGAACTACCGGCGCGCCTGCGAATCGGGAGCGGTCGCCGTCGAGGACAGCAGCTGCGCGACGCTCGTGGCGCAGCTCCGCGCCGCCATCCAGGGCGTCCCGTTCATGCCGATCCGTTCGGTGCGTGGCACGGGCTTCGAGCGCCTCCACCCCGAGTTCAAGCGGATGACGTGTCCCTTCACCGGCGAAGAGCTCCTCCTCGTGCCGGCGCTCGCGCCGGACGTCGCGCTCCTCCACGCGCAGTTCGGCGATGCGCGCGGCAACGTGTGCATCGACGGGCCACCGGTCGCGGATCTCCTCTTCGCACGGGCGTCGCGCGAGGTGCTCGTCACGGTCGAGCGCATCGTGTCCACCGACGAGCTCCACACGAAGCGAGGCACGATCGTCCCGGGCTTCTACGTTTCTGCGCTCGCGGAGGTGCCGTTCGGGGCGCACCCCACGGCCTGTTACCCGTTCTACGCCTATGACCGGCCGCACACGGCGGCGTACTACGCCGCGGCGCAGGCGGGCCCGGCGGCATTCGAAGATCGCTACCTCCGTCCGTTCGTCCGCGACTGCGCGAGCCACGACGCTTACCTCGAGACGATCGGCGGGCGGGCACTCCAGAAGCGGCTCGCCAGCTGGGTTGACGGTAGCAAGAGCTGGCAGGAGCTCTATCGCGCGGAGGCGGCGCCATGAGCTACTGCACGCTCGGCGAAGCCATCGTCTTCAACATCGCCCGCACCGTGGAGGACGGGCAGCTCGTGTTCCACGGCTTCGGCTCGCCGCTCGTACAGCTGGCGCTGCACCTCGCCAAGCGCACGCACGCGCCCGACCTCGTCCTCGTGGCGGGGGCCACGTACGGCGTGAATCCCCGGCCGTCGTTCCTGACGCCGACGTCCAACGATTGGGCGCTCGACCGTGGCGCCGAATGCGCGCTCGACATCGAAGAGCTCTTCGACCTCGCCGCCGCGGGCCGCATGGGTCGAATGTTCCTGAGCGGCGCCCAGATCGATCAGTGGGGCAACTGCAACGTCACCCGTCTCGGCGGCGCCGATCGAATGGCGGTCAAGCTCCCGGGCGGCGGCGGCGGCGCCAACCTCTCGTGCGACGTCGACCACATCACGCTGTGGACTGCCGCGCACCGCAGCCCTCCGGGCAAGGACGGCAAGCGACGCTATCGACTCGTCGAGGCATGCGACTTCGTCACCAACCTCGGCCATCGCGCGGCGGACGGCCGACCGCGCTCGGCGCTCGGCCATCGAGGCGGCGGCCCGGATTCGCTGATCAGCGACCTCGGCTCCTTCGACTTCGACGCGTCGGGCCACCTCCGGCTCCGCGCGCTCTATCCGGACGTCACCGTCGACGAGGTGCGCGCGAGCACCGGCTTCGACTTGCCCGTCGCCTCGTCGGTCGCGCCCATGCCGCTCCCCGATGCGGCGGCGGTGGCGATCGTGCGCGCGCTCGATCCACTCGGAGTCCACCTGAAGGAGCTGCAGCCGGCCGACCGCGAGCGACGCTTCGCGATGGCCTGACGGAGCACGAACGAGGGAGCCATGCATCAGCCGGATCCACCCATCACCGTCGGCGCGCTGAAAACGAGGCCGAACCTCGTGCCGCTGCCCTACCGGCGCGTGAGCGTGCGGCAGTACGCGGGCCCGATGACCGAGAGCGCGATCCGCGTCTGCCTTCTCGGCCACGAGGCCTACCGGCGGACGGACTTCGTCGTGCTCGCGAGCCCTCGCGGCGAGCATGCCGTCGCTGCCGTGCAGCGAGCCAGCAGCGAACCGCTCTTCTCCGAGGTGGTCGCCGTGGAGGTGCTCGCGCTCCCCGACACCTGCCGCTTTGCCGCCGCGCCGGAGACCGACTGCGCGAACCCTTCGGCGCTCGCCGAGCTCGCGCGCGCCCACGGCGTGGGCAAGGACGGCACGCTCGTCGCGCAGGGCCTCTACGATCACGTCAACTTCATCCATCGGCCCGATCCGATTCGACTGACGATCGTCGAGGTGGCTCCGCCGGAGCCGCCCAAGCTCTACGACCTCGTGAAGCGCGTGCTGGCATACGCCGCCGACCTGCCGCCCATTCGCGTCACGCTGGAGCGCATCGATCTCATCGAGCTGGCTCGGAAGGCCCCGGCCGCCGAGGCGTACCTCGTGCCCTGCCGATCCGGCGGCCTCGATGCGCTCGGCTCGAAGCTGCACTTCCTCGACGAGCGCCCGCCGAAGCGGGAGGCGTGGACGCTCGTCGGCTGCGAGCGGAGCTTGCAGTTTCATCGCCACTACTACGGTGATGAACCGCCCCGCGTGGAGATGTGCCCGCGACGGCTTGCGGGGGCGCGCACCGAGCTGACGATGCTGAAGTGCTGCCTGCTCGAGCACCACAGCGAGCGCGAGGGCAGCGTCGTCACGGTCCCGTGGGGAACCGACCTGTCGATGGTGGAGAAGGCGCTGCACGACCTCGTGACGCTCGAGACCGGAGGTGCGTCGTGAGCCGCGATCCCTGGGAGGGCGTCTTGCTCGGCGACGAGCAGCGGAGCCGCCGTGCAGTGCGACCGCGCGAGACCGGCCTCACCATGCTGATCGACACCGGGCTCGGGATGGGCGAGACGGCGGATCTTCTCGAGACGGCGGGCTCGTACATCGATCTCTGGAAGCTCAGCTTCGGCACCTCCGTCTTCATTCCGCGGAACGTGCTCGAGAAGAAGCTCGCGCTCATCGAGCAACATGGGATCGACACCATGCCGGGCGGCACGCTGTTCGAAGCGGCGATCATCCGGCAGCGCTGCCACGTTTACATGGAGCGCGCCGCCGAGCTCGGGTTCACTGCGGTCGAGATCTCCGACGGCACCATCACGCTCCCGGCGCATCGCCGCAAGCTGACCATCCGCTGCGCGTGCGATGCGGGATTGATCCCGATCACGGAGGTCGGCAAGAAGGACCCGAAGGCGCAGCCGTCGGCGACGCAGCTCGCGGAGGAGGCGTTGCGCGATCTCGAATGGGGCGCCAAGGCGGTGATCATCGAGGGCCGCGAATCGGGAAAGGACGTCGGCATCTACGACGACGCTGGCAACCCCGACGGCGAGGCCATCGAGACCATCGCGCGTCTGATGGGCCCGAGCGTCGACCGCTTGATCTGGGAGGCGCCTCTCAAGGCCCAGCAGGCCGCGCTCATCGTTCGCTTCGGCCTCGATGTGGGGCTCGGCAACATCGATCCACGCAGCGTCCTCGCGCTCGAGGCCCTCCGCGTCGGCCTCCGCTTCGAGACCTTGCAACCGATCGCCGAGGAGCTGCGCCGCAACGGCCGCTGGACACCCGAGGCCGTCGAGGCTTCGTTCACACGCGCAGACGGACGCCATGACGGCCGCTGATCCGTGCCGATCGCCCGACCTCGACGGCGTGCTCAACGTCGGCGCGCGCCTCGATCAGCCGCCGGCGGCCGAGCTGCTCGTCGCGTTCGCCGGCGAGCTCGACGGCCAGCGCGGGCTCGTCGACGAGATCGGCCTCGCCGACCTCGCGCACACCTTGATGCTGGTCGAGCGGGGCCTCGTGCCCTCGAAAGACGGACGCGCGCTGCTTCGCGTGCTCCTCGAGCTGCAGCGACGGCCCGCTGATTTCATCCTCGATCCCGCGGCCGGAGACCTCTACACGAATCGCGAGGCCTGGCTCTCGGCACGAACGCCCGCCGCGGCGTGGCTCGGCTTCGGACGCGCGCGGCGCGAGGCCACGACCGCTGCGTGGCAGCTCGCGGTGCGCGCGCGCGTCCTGCGCCTGACCGAGGAGCTCGCCTCGTGCGGTCGCGCGCTCGTCGAGCGAGCGAGCGAGCTCCGCGACGTGCTCGCGCCCGACTACACGTACATGCAGCCGGCGCAGCCGACGAGCTTCGGCCACACCCTCCTCACGTTCGCCTTTCCTCTCCTTCGCGATCTCGATCGACTACGCGCCCTCCACGCGCGCGTCGACCGAAGCCCGGCTGGGTGCGGTAGCGCCAACGGCTCGCGGCTTCCGCAGGATCGCCGCCTCCTCGCCGAGCTGCTCGGCTTCGGTGGCCTCGTCGCCCACGCGCGCGACGCGATGTGGCAAGCCGATTTGCCGATCGAGTGCCTGGCCACGGTCGTGGCTGCGCTCGTCAACCTCGATCGTCTGGCCGAGGACCTGCTCTTCTTCTCGACGATCGAAGTCGGGCTCGTCTCGCTCAGCGACGCTCACGCGCGGGCGAGCAAGATCCTGCCGCAGAAGAAGAAC
>JAXDMI010000245.1:0-8187 GCA_034666145.1 Myxococcales bacterium
TCGACCGCGGGCCTGGTCGGCTCGATCAGCCCGCGTCGAGGAGATCCGGGCGCCGGCGCATCGAACGACGCGCAGCCGTCACCACCTCGTCACGAACTTCGAGCAGCAGGCGAACCAGTCGCACCACCTCGTCACGCGCCGCCGGCTCCAGCGAGAGCGACCAGGCCGCTCTCTCGAGGAGCTCGAGGCGCAGCGAGAGCCCACGTCGGGCATCGACGTCGTCGACCTCCTGGAGCAGCGTGCGCGAGCAACGTACCGCGTCGTCGATCAGCGATTCGGACATGCCGAGCAGCATGCTCTCCGTCCGCGTGGATCGCATTGCAGCCACGCGAACGATGAGCAACATCGATCGCGCGGCCTCTCCGCACCACGTGACGGCGCTGTGACGACGCGGGGAACTCGGAGCGGCCGAGCTTGTGTGGCGACCGCAGATGCCCAAGCCTGAAGGGCATGATCGTGCTCCGTAACGCGACCCTTGCCGATGTGACGCGCCTCGTGGCGCTGAATCATGCTGCTTATCCGGAGCTCGTCGGCGAAGGCATCGTCTTCGATGCCGACCAGATCGCACAGCAGATCGAGCGCTACGCCGGCGGACAGATCGTCGCCACGCGAGCTCAGGACGGCGCGATCGTCGGCGCCATCGCCACGCTCGTCCTCGACTCGGCCGCCGTGCTCGCGCCGCACACGTGGGCCGATGCCACCGGCGACGGAACGTTTCGCACGCACGACGCGGCGGGCGACTGCCTCTATCTCGCAGACATTTACGTCGACCCCGCGGCGTGCGGCCGTGGCGTGGGCGCGGCGCTCTACGACGCGATGTTCGCGCTGTGCGGCAAGGAGAAGCTCGCGCGCGTCGTCGCAGGCGGTCGGCTCTTCGGCTATCACGACGTGCGCGATGCGATGACGCCGCTCGCGTACGTCGACGAAGTGGTGCGCGGCAAGCGCAAGGACAAGGTGCTCGGCTCGCAGCTCCGCGCCGGCTTCGTCGTGCAGGGCATCCTGCGCGACTACTTGCACGACTGGCGGAGCGCGAGCTTCGCGACGCTGCTCACGTGGTCGAATCCCGACCTGCGTGGCTCACGGCGTCTGGGTGAAGTCGAAGGCGTTCGTCAGGTCCTTGGCGGTCTTGTCGCGGTCCGTGAGCGGAGCGAGCCCGAAGCGGTGCTCGATGGTCGCCAGGATCGACGTCGTGTCGTAGACGGTGTGATCGACGAAGCCGCGACGCGCGAAGGGTGAAATGACGATCGCGGGGACGCGCGAGCCCGGACCCCAGCGATCGACCTTCGGCGGCGCGACGTGGTCCCAGAAGCCGCCGTGCTCGTCGTACGTGACGATGATGGCCGTGTCTTTCCAGTCGGGGCTCGCCTGGATCGCCTGGATCAACATGAGCGCGTGCTGATCGCCGCGGAGGACGTCGGCGTAGCCGGGATGCTCGTTGTCGATGCCCATCGGCTTGATGAAGGAGACCGCGGGCAGACCGCCGGACTTCGCGAGCGCGAGGAGCTCCTTCTCGTCCTTGAGGTGCTTCGTCTTCTCGGCGGTGCCGTCGGCGTACTTGGCGAAGTAGACGAACGGCTGATGATGGTACTGGAACTGATCGACCACGGCGGGGCTCGTGCCGGCGTCGCCGCCGAGCTGCGCGTCGTCCCAACCGCCCGAGTACCAGGCCCAGTCGAGGCCCTTCTCGCTCAAGCGATCGCCGATGGTGTCGAAGGTCTGGTTCGGGACCAGCGCCGTCGGATCGACCGGAAAATACGGGTGCGGAGCGTTCGCGCTGAACGACGTGTTGACGACGAAGTCGTCCGGCGTGACGGCGAGCTCGCTGCCGATCGGCGCTCCGGCGTCGTCGACCTTGGTCTTGATCTTGTCCGGTGCGCCCTTGAAGTCGGGCGTGCGCGCCGCGATGAGCCAGAAGTGATTGAGGAAGCTCCCGCCGAACGCCGCGTGGAAGAAGTGATCGCACACCGTCCACTTCGTCGCCTCCTGGGCGGCGGGCAGGCTCATCGTCTTGTAGGTGCCCATGACGAGGCCCTTGGCGTCGCTCACTGCCGCGAAGCGGTTCATCGCGCCGCCGTTGATCTGTCGCTGCTCGGCGTAGAACTTGTGGACGAGATCCGGCGTCGTCATGCTCGCGGGCACGTACGTCTCGATGGAGAACGGCGCATTCGGCAGGGTGGTCGGGAAGCGCGGGTCGGGCTGACCTCCGAGATTGGGCGGCGGCAGCGTCGCGTAGGGCGCGCCGTTGTCGTCGACCTGCTCGACGTTGGGCGCGCTCGCGTCGAGCTGCATCGTTCCTTCGGCTCCGGGGAATTCGCCGTAGAGATTGTCGAAGGAGTGATTCTCCATGTAGATGACGACGAAGTGCTTGATGCGGCCGAGGCCTGCGGCGCCGGCACCGCCGTCAGCGGCGGCCTCGTCGGCGGGACCGTCCGCGTACGCGTCGGTGGACGCGTCCAGTGCGACCGGATTCACGCCGGTGGTGTCGTCACAAGCAGCGGCGGTCGTGCCGGCAACGGCAAACCCGCCGGCAGCGAGGAGCACGCGTGCGATCGAGGAAGTCAGGTTCGACATCCGCGCACCATGCCCTCGGCACGTGACGGCATCGCGGCCTCACGGCAACATCGTGCTCACTTCCAGGTGAGATCGACGGTGTCGCGGACGGTCGTCAGGTTCGCGGCGGAGGACGCGAGATAGCCGGCAGCCGGCACGTCGCGTCCATGGCTCTTCGCGGTCACCGTGCCGTTCGCATCGACCTCGACGTGCGTGAAGCCGTAGTACGCGTCCGCGCCGGTCACGCCGGGCTCGAGCAGGCTGCCGCCGTTGCCGGCGACGATCTGCCACGTCTTCGTGGGTCGCGTCTTGAACCAGAGATGATTGTGCGCGGCGAGCATCGCCTCCGCGTGATTGGTCTCCATCGCCGTCCAGAATGCGTCGCGCACCGCCGGAAACATGGAGAGCCCGCCTTCGGCGGAGAGCGGCGACGGATACGCAGGCTTGTGGCCGATCGCGAAGACGTGCTTCGCGCCCGCCGCGTGTGCCGCCGCGAGATCGACCGCCGCCCATTGCGCGGGGACTTGCCAGTCCTTGCCCACCGGATCGGTGTTGAGGATCACGAAGTGCGTGCCCGCGTAGTCGAACGAGTAGGTCAGCTTGCTCTGATCGGTCGCGAGCGCGTCGGCGCCGCCAGCCTTCGGTCCGTTCGCGCCCTGGATGTGCGGGCCCATCACGGTGACCCACGTCGTCTCGGCCTCGACGTACGCGAGCTTGTTCTTTCCGCTCTTCGCTTGCGACTCGTGGTTGCCCTGCACGGGCACGAGCGTCACGCCCGCGGCGGGAAGGGGAGACGCCGCGTAGAGCGCGAGCCAACCCTGGAGCTGCGTCGCGAGATCCGCGCCGTTCGTGAAGCCGTAGACCATGTCGCCGGCGAAGAAGAAGAACTTCGGCGGCGGCTTCAGCGCAGCGACCTCGGCGAACGTGCGTGTGAGCTGCTCGACGTTGGCGGTGCTCGGCTCTGCCGGATCGATGTCGGCCTTCTCGACGCGATTGCACCCGACCACCACGAACGAGAACGAGGTGCCGGGCGGCGTCGTCGGAACGGTGCCCGACGTCGGCATGCTGCTCGGCGGCGTCGAGCCGCTCGTCATGCCGCTCGGATCCGCGGGACCGGGCGCGCCGCTGCTTCCGTCGCTCGGATTCGGATCGCCGACCGGTACCGGCCCGGGCGACGTCGAACAGCTCGAGACGAGAAGCACTCCTGAGAGGGCGAGGACGGAACGTCGCACGGGGAATCCTCCGAGCGAGGCTCATACCCCATGGCGACGCACGCGCCATGCAATCATTCGGTGACGATCACGCGTCGAAGAACACCGGGCTGCGTCGCTGCATGAAGTCGCGGATGGTCTGGCGCGTCGCGGCGTCGAGGCCGTGGAAGCGCACACCGATGCCCGGCATGACCCCCGGAAGCTCGCGACCGGCGCCGAACATGTCCTCGGAGCGCGCGGTCGCATCGGGGCCGCGCACCCACGCCACGGTGCCGAAGACCGACAGGGGCTCGTCGGAGGTCGGGAGCGTGAACGACAGCACGACCGGCGTCTCGATCGGCAGGAGGTGGTACGTGGCGATGAAGACGCCGCCCTCCGAGATGTCCTCGGAGAGTCCGGCGTAGAAATTGTTCTCGCCTTGCATCGTGATGCTGAGGCTGAGTGCGTAACGAGGATGGCGACGCCGATCCTCGGCGAGGATCGGGATCGACGGCGTTCGCGGCTCGGGGGCGGGACGGGCGGCGGCACGGCGTTCGTGGAGGTTCTTCACTCCTGTCCGTACGGCGCTCGTCGCCGCTTCTTAAGTGGGCTTCGCGTCCTGCGGCAGGACCGCGTAGCGGTTGTGTCGTCCGGCCGGCGCCCACGCGGAGTGGTCGACACCGGGGTACTTGGTGAGATGGATCTTGGCCTGCGTCGCGGGCTCGAGGAGGAAGCTCTGGAGCGCATGAGCTCCGTCGAAGTTCACGCCAGGCACCTTGTCGCGCGTGACGACGATCGTCACCATGAGCCGCTGCAGGATGGGATCGTTGAAGACGAGCGGCTCGAGCGCGCGCTGGTTGTCCTTCTGCGAGCGCGCGAACGGCGTGAGCCCCCACATCACGTAGCCCTTCTTCTCGACGGCCATCGAGAGGACGTCCTCGCGGTTCACCTTGGGATCGATCCACCAGCCATCGCGGTTCGGCGAGCCCGCGGCATGCCAGAGGATGTCCGCCACGTAACGCTGCCCGAAGAGATCGTTGACGATGAACGGCGCGCGCGCCCTCGCGATGCGCGCGAACGCCTCGAACGCATCGGTGACGCCGCGGATGCCGGCGGGATCGCTCGTCGGGCCGAAGATCGCGCTCTGGTTCGAGAAGACCGTGCGCGGCCATTCGCCGAAGCCGGCCGCGACGAAGGCCTCGGCCTGGCGATGGCCGTAGTGCGACAAGATGAGATCGCATCCCCCTTGGCGCGCGAGATCGTAGACGTCCTTCGTCGCGACGGTGAGCTCGACCTTCGTGCCGCTCGCCTTCTCGAAGTCGGCGAGCAGCGCGGGGAGCAGGCCGCCTTCGACGGCGGTCGGCACGCTGGCGATGCGTACGCGTGTCGACGACGCGACGGGCACGGGTGCCGCCGCCTTCGGAGCATTCGGAGCAGCGGGCGGAGGAGCCGCCGCGCGCTGGCATGCAAGCGCCGGCGCGCCGAGCAAGCCGGCGCTGGCGAACCGCAACAATGACCGGCGGAAAAGAGGCTCGCTCATGGGTCGAGTCTAGCGCACGCAGCGTTCAGTCCTCGTGACGTTGGGTGGGAACGCACGTTCCCGTATCGCGATAGCGCACGAGCGTCGGTGCGAGCACCTGGTAGACGTAGTCTCCGAGCGTCTCGATCACGATGGGCGTACCGCGCTGCACGGTGCCGGCGTCGTTGACCTCGTACGTGCCCGCCTCGAACGCGCCGCCGTCGCGCACGTTCGCGATGGGTACGGCGCGCAGCTCTTCCAGCGTGACCACGCCGTCACCGTTGGTGTCGGCGTTCGCGAACGGATCGAAGCGCAGCGCGGCAGCGGCATCGACGTCGTCGCGAAGGATGGCCTCGCCTTCGATGCGGAGGTCGTACGTGAGCACCACGTTGCTGGTGAGATTCACCGCAGGAGCGCCACTGTCCGGCACGAAGAAGCAGTCGCGGTATCGAATGCGCGACCGCGTCGACAGCGTCACGTGCTTGGTCACTCCGCCGCGGGCCGCCGTCACCCCGATCTCGCTGGCGATGCCGCCGAGCGGAACGTAGTGATCGCCGCCGGGCGTCCGGAGCCGCGTCTTGTCTTCCTCGGTCACTCCGGTGCCGAGGAGCGCGTCGGCCGACGGAGCCTCGACCTTGAAATCGATGTCGCACTGGCCGATGCCGTAGAGGATGCCGAGCTTCTGCGCTGCCGTGTGCGTGACGTCGAGGATGCGGTCGTAGTTCGCCTCGCCGTAGATGGAGCAACCATCGCCGAGCCCGGACCCGCCGATCGCGACCACGACGCGATCGAAGGTGATGGTCCAGCCGTCGGCGGTCATGATGCCTCGATCCACAGCGGGGCTCGGCGAGACGGTGAGCGTGAGCGTTCCCGGCGGCGGACGATCGTCGGCGCGCACGCACGCGACGGTGACTGCAGCGGCGCCGGCGAGCGCCACGCACCCGGCGGCGATCGAGATGCTGGTTCGCGAATCGAGCATGGGACAGGTCGCCCCCTCACTCTTGCCACGTCGCTGCGCCGCACGCCCCGCCTGCGCGCGATGTTTACGGCGGCTTAACAAGCCTGAAGCCGCGCTCGGCTCGAGCGCGAGCACGAGCCCTGACGCGAAGCGGGCGCGATGCCGCGCGCGTCCCGCGGCGATCGGAGCGACAATGCCGCGCATGCGTCGGCGTGGTCGCGGATCGAGGGCGTGCATCGCCGCGGCATTCGCACTCATGAACGCCGCGACGACGGCGCATGCGCAGCCCGCGCAGCCCGCGCCACCCGCACCCGCAGCCGCACCGGCCGCGCCGGTCATCGTTCCGCCCACGCTCCTCTCGAACACGTCGGTCGCGTATCCCGAGGGAGCGAGCGGCGATGCGCTGGTCGTCCTCACACTGGTCGTCCGCGCCGACGGCACGGTGCAGTCCGCGGTCCCGGCCGAGACGAACGAGCCGTTCTCGTCCGCCGCGGTCGCGGCCGCGTTGGGTTGGTCGTTCGAGCCGGCGACGCGCGACGGAAGGCTCGTCGCCGCGAAGATCAAGATCGAGATCGCGTTCCGACCGCCCGTCGTCGTGCCCGATCCCGAGGCGATCGCCCGAGCGGAGGCCGAGGCGAAGGCGGCCGCGGAAGCGAAGGCCGCGAAGGACGCCGAGGCGAAGCGCGCCGCTGCCGCTTCGGCCGCCGCCGGCGCCGGCGCAGGTGCGGTCATTCGCGAGGACGACGTCGACATCCGCGGCGAGCGCGTCGAGCCCGGACGATCGGCGACGCTCTCGCGCACCGAGGTGCGTCAGATCCCCGGCACGTTCGGGGATCCCTTTCGCGCCATCGAGATCATGCCCGGCGTCACGCCCATCGTGTCCGGTCTGCCGTTCTTCTTCGTTCGCGGCGCTCCGCCCGGCAACGTCGGCTACTACCTCGACGGCGTCCGCGTCCCGCTGCTGTTCCACGTCGGCATCGGGCCGTCCGTCGTTCATCCCGCGCTGATCAGCCGCGTCGATCTCTATCCCGGCGGCTACCCCGCTCGATTCGGGCGATTCAGCGGCGGCATCGTCTCCGGCGAGACCGCCGCGCCCGCGAGCGAGGCCCACGGCGAAGCGAACGTCCGCGTGTTCGACGCCGGCGGTCTCGTCGAGACACCGTTCGCGGACGGCAAGGGCTCGCTCCTCGTCGGCGGTCGCTATTCGTACACGGGGCTGCTGCTCACGCAGATCTCCTCCGACACGACGCTCGATTACTGGGACTACCAGGTGCGTGCCGGCTACGACGTCGGCGAGAGCGATCGCCTGAGCGTCTTCGGCTTCGGCTCCTACGACTATCTCGGCCAGCGCACGCCCACCGGCACGCTCACGCTCTTCGGCACCGAGTTCCATCGCATCGACGTGCGCTACGACCACAAGCTCGGCTCGAACGGCGAGGTGCGCACCGCCGTCACCGTCGGTCTCGACCGCTCGCGGCTCCCCGACGATCGCTTCACGCGCGATCGCCTGCTGGGAACGCGCACCGAGTGGACCTATCGCGTCGATCCGAAGGTCACGGTCCGCGCCGGCACCGACATGCAAGCCGACAGCTACGACGTCGAGCTCGGTAGCTCGGCCCTCGCGCCGTCGGCGGCGAGCATTGCCAGCTTCTTCCCCACCCGCACCGATCTGTCGATCGGAGGACGCGCCGACGTGATCCTCGCCGTCACGAAGCGCTTCGAGATCACGCCCGGCGCGCGGATCGACCTCTACGAGTCACAAGGCGCGACCGCGATCGGCATCGATCCGCGTCTCGCGATGCGCACGCATGTCCGGAACGATCTGCGCCTGCTCTCGGCGCTGGGCATCGCGCATCAGGCGCCTTCGTTCGTCGTGCCGGTGCCCGGCTTCCAACCCGGCGGTCTGCGCGGCGGTCTACAGAAGGCCTTCCAGGAGAGCCTCGGCGTCGAATTCGATCTCGACAAGGCGA
>JAXDMI010000246.1:0-6245 GCA_034666145.1 Myxococcales bacterium
CTGCTCGCCGCTGCGTTCCACGGTGGATGCGGGAGCTCGTCGAGCAATCCGTCCGCGGGGAGCGCCACGCCCCCAGGCGCGGTCGGACCGGACGCGGATGGAGGCGGGCTCGACGGCGACGGGTCGACCACGGGTCCCGGCAACGACGGAGGAACGACGCTCGAAGCAGGTGCGGCATGCTCGCCGGCGAGCTGGTCGCACGTGTCGCCCACCACGTTCACGGGCGACCACCTCAATCAGCGACCCGCATCATGGCTGGCGGTCACGACCGGCGCCGACGACGCGGTCTACGCGACCGGTCGTCATTCGGGCTCCGCCGATCTCGGTGACGGCGCCAAGGGAAGCGCGACGGCCAGCTCGATGCGTCTCGCGAAATGGAACAAGGACGGAAGCGTCGCGTGGTCCAAGACGTACGACGCGCAGTACGCGACGGCAGGATCTGCCGTCGTGAGCGATCCGAGCGGCGGCGTCTATTTCGGCGGTGCCGTCGAAGGCACGCTCGCTCTCGGCGACGGCAAGTCGGTGCAGGGCGCGTCGTTGAATCCGAAGGCCTTCGTCGCGAAGGTCGGCGCCACCGGCCAGATCGCCTGGGCGCTCACGCTCACGGACAACGACGAGCGCATCGAGAATCTCGTCCTCAGCGGATCGAAGCTGTTCGCCCTCGTGGCCAACTATCCCGGCACGTACGAGCCCGAGAAGACGGCCGACGGATATCGTGTCGCGCGTATCAACGCCGCCACCGGCACGCTCGAGGACACGACGTTCCTGAGCGGCCTCTATTATCCACTGCAAAACCAGCACCCGAAGCTCGCCGCGTCGCCGGACGGCGGCGTGTTCGTCAGCTATCAAACCCAGAATGGGCTGAACGACTATCCCGCGCAGCTCGTGAAGATCGACGCGGCGAGCGCCGTGTCGTGGACGCGATCGTTCTCCGCGAACGTGCCCGGTGCTGCGCCTCACTTCGCGATCCTCGACATCGCGGCGGACGGGGCCGGCGGCGTGGTTGCGATCACGGCAGGCGAGCTCGCGGGCTACGAGGACCCGTCAGTGAGCCGATACGATGCGAGCGGCACGCTCTCGTGGTCGCGCAAGATCGAGGGCCTCCCCGACGCTACGACCTACGGCGGCGTCGGCATCGTGGGCGGCGTCATCCGCGTGCTCGGTATCCCCGATACCGCGACGTGTGGAATGAGCGACGTCGCGGAGTGGACCTTCTCGATGACGGGCGTCGCGGGCGCAACGAGCCATCATCCGTTCGCGCAGACCATCGACACGACGTACTACCCGTTCCACGCGAGCTTCGGCCCCACCACCGCTGCGCTCACCGGAACGCTCTTCTCCTCGTACACGCTGCTCTCGACGCAGTTCCCGCTTCCGTGAAGCCCTGAAGGCGTTTTCAGAGCGCCTTCTGTCTCAAGTAGACCGGCGGCATGTGCGTCTGCTCGTCGACGGCGCCGAAGTGGCAGAACGCGCAGCCGCCCGTGCGACCGATCGGCGTGACCATCGACTTCACGCCGTGGTCGTCCGCGCGCTTGTCCTGCAGCTGAACGGACACCGGGAACGCCGGCGACCAGCTCGTCGTCGTCATGTAGAAGTTTCCGACCTCGTTCGAGGACACGCTTCGCGTCTCGTGGTTTGCGTCCTCGAGCACGATGGTCACGTCCGCGATCGGCTCGAGTACGCCGAACGCCGAATACACGGTGCCGGCGATCGAGAAATCCGGCGACGCGGGTCCGTTGCCCCCGTGGCACGTCAGGCAATTCTGTCCAGGTCGATGATTCGGTCCTGGGCGCACGCCCGTTCTCTCGGGTCCCAGCGCGTCGACGTCGGCGGAGTGCACCGGGTCGAAGCACGATGACGCGCCGCCCGCGCTGAGCATCGCCATCGCGACGTAGAGGAGGTGGCGGGCTTTCATCACGACAGATTGTCCTGGGCCGCAGCCCCGGTTGGAGCTTAGATGACTGCGTGCGCGGGCGAGGCGATGATGTCACGCGGCGTACGTTCCTCCGCCTTGCCGCCGCGGGACTGTCGAGCGCGTTCGGCCCCCTCGGACAGCTCGGCTGCACGCAGAAGCTCACGCAACAGCGTCCTTCGGGCACGGCCCCGCTGCCGGCGACGCCGTTCACCCCCATCGACGACTGGTACGTCGTGTCGATCGTCGACGCGTACCACGCCGATCTCGAGCGTTATCGCCTGAAAATAGGCGGAATCGTCGATAACGGTCTCTCGATCTCGGTGCCCGCGCTGCGCACGCGCTTCGAGAACGTCATCGAGCCGATCACCCTCGCGTGCGTCGCCAATCCTCCGCAGGGCGGCCTGCGCAGCGCCGGCTTCTTTCGCGGCGTGCGCGTGAAGGACGTCCTCGATGCGGCGTCGATCAGTGACCGCGCGGAGGCCGCCATCATCACGGGCCTCGACGGCTACGTGGCGCTCCCGTCGATCAAGGAGCTCCTCCGCCCCGAGAGCATCTTCGCGTTCGACATGGGGCCTTCGCCTTCGACGCTCGCGCCGCTCACCGTCGAGCACGGCTTTCCGCTGCGCATCATGACGCCCGGACTCTACGGCTACATGCAGCCGAAGTGGATCGACACGGTCACGATCGCCGATCAGCGCGGCTACGAAGAGGTCCTGCGCGGCTCGATCGAGTACGCGCGCGGTCACATGCAGCTCGCATCGGGGTTCAGCAAACCGGTCGAGGGCCAGACCATCCGGGAAGGCGTCACCAAGGTGTTCGGATATGCGTTCGGCGACGGCCGCACCATCGCGAAGGTCGAGATCCGCGTCGACGGCGGGCCGTGGCAGCCCGCGGAGATCGTGTTCAATACACCGTTCGACGATCTGCCCCCGTTCGTGTGGGTGCTCTGGACGTTCGATTGGAGTGCCGTGCGCGGAGATCACACGCTCGAATCGCGTGCAACCTACACGGATGAGACGACGCAGTTCCCGGAGCGCCGCTTTCCGTACTCCGGCGGCTCGATCGCGAGTATCCCGATCACCGTGATACCGGTGCCACCCCGTTGACGGACGCGCTGCCTCCCCAGGTCGATCCGGTCGCCGAGGTCTCGCCGCAGCCTGTGGCGCGCGCGCCGCGCGCGTCGACGGGACCTAAGCTCGGCGCCGCTGCGCCCCTCGCGGGAAACCTCGTCGTCACGATCGGCGCAGGCGGGGCGATCCTGCTGCCGCAAGGGACGCTCGAAGCCAGGGTCGGCCTCGGCGCATCGACGAGCATCGAGCTTCGTTATCGCAATCTCGCCGGCATCGGCCACCTCGGCCAGGCGCGCTTCACGTGGGCAACGCCGGTGAGCGCTCGCGTGACGTTCGGTCTCGCGGTACGCACCGGAATCGGATTCCTCGGCGGCACCGCTGCGGAGACCACGCTCGGCATCGACCCGAGCTTCTTGTCGCTCGGCAACGACTGGGACGTCGGCCACGACATGCTGGTGACGTGGACGCGACCGCACCAGGCGCACGTCACGTGGGCGCTCGGTCCGACATACGCGCTCGCGGGGCCGCGCTACACGACCTACGACGACCGCAAATTCCGATGGGACGCGCACTGGCAATCGGTGAGCGCCTCGATGATCGGCGAGTGGGAGATCACCGAATCGCGTCGGTTCTTCTTGCGGCTCGACGCGCTGTTCCTCGTCAACGAGCAGGTCGTTCCGTACGGCTTTCTGCCCACGTTCACGATCGGGCATGCATGGTCGACGTGACCGATCCTCCCGCGGAGATCGCGCCGGCACCAGCGCCGGCAGCGCCCGTACCAGCGCCGGCAGCAACGCCGGCACCAGCGCGCGTCCCGACCCCTTCGCTCGTGACGGCCGCGCCGCTCGGCGCCAACACCTACGGCATGACGCTGGGCGGCGGATACACCGCGATCCTTCCGCTCTTCCTCCTCGAGGTCGGTTACGGAGTCTCTCGCCGCGTCGACCTCGCGTTCCGATACGAGACGGTCTCGGGCCTCTTCCACTATCCGCAGCTCGCGGTGCGCTGGGCCTTTGCCGACCTCGGTCCCTGGACGCTCGCCGCGCGATTGGGTGCAAACTACAGCTTGTTTGCCGTGAGGAGCGACCAGACGAACCTGACGTCGACCTTCTACCTCTCGGGTGAGCTCACCGCGTCGAGACCCGTGACGCCGTCGACGGATTTCATCGCCGCGGTGCGCACGGACTTCGATCTCTTCGAATTCCGCATCGTCGACGGCACGAAGCACGCGACGGGCACCTACCGATTCGACGCGATGATCTTCCGCCTCGGCGCGAGGACGCAGGCGACGGACGACCTCAGCGTGTACCTGCTCGGCAGTCTGCGTGTGCCGACCGAGTCGTTCACGTATCGCGCCGAACAGTTCTACGTTCTGCCGACCGTCGAGGTCGGCGGCACGTTCGTGTGGTGATCTCGTCTCAGAACACGACGCCGATCCGGATCAAGTCGAGCGTCGGGATCACCGTGCGTCCCAGGGTGTTCGTCGCGCTCGTGATCTGAGCATCCGTCGTCGGGGAAGCCAGCGCGAGAAGAGAGGAGCGCGACACCGTCGTGGAGAGCGGGATCTGGACGCCCGCATCGATCCCCAGCGCGAAGGGCTTCCAGATCCAGAGGAACCCGATGCGCGGGTTCACGAACCACGTGCCGACGTCGACCGACTCCGTGTACGAGCCGATGTTCGCTGCGCTGAGCGTCGTGTCCGCGGTGATGGATTGATAGCCGCCGCGCAGGCCGACGAAGAAGGCGCCATGGAAAGGAAACACGCGGAGGTCGGCAGCTGCCGACCACATGCGCGCGTCCACGGACGAGATCGTGGTCTTCGGCAGAAAGCTGTATTCTGCACCGACCATCACCGTCTTGTGCAGGCCGACCACCGCCTCGATGGCGAGCGGATGCGGAAAGCCGATGCCACCGAGGACGCCGATGTCGACGAGGTCGGCGTCCTTCTCGGGCTTCTTCTCTTCGCGCTCGGCTCGATTGGGCGGAGTGCCCTGGATCTCGGCCGGCTTGGGGTCGTCGGCGCGGGCTAGCGCTAGCGACGGAAGCGCGAGCGTTCCGAGGAAGAGCGTGACGACGATCAGAGTGCGCATGCCCATGGGGTGGCTGGCGGCCACGCGTCGGACCACGAACGCCTGCGATTTCTTTTTCACGGCTCAGGTGACGGCGGTGACCGATACCGCGGGCCGTCTCCACACGAGCGAATGACGGACGAACTTCACCACCGTCCGCAGAGAAAGACGTCATGACCAAGAAGCTCATCGCTCTCGTCGTTTGCAGCGCCGTTGTCGCAGGCTGTGCCGTGACCCAGGAGACGACGCCGGTTCAGGTCCAGCTCGACGGGTCCGTCGCGAAAGCTCAGGCCAGCGCGCTCTCGACGGCGGTCGCGAGCGCCAATGCGAACGACGGCATCGGGATCGCCCAGGCGGTCGCGTCGATCGGCGACGTCTCGGCCGCGCTCCTTCCGCCCACGAAGAGCGGTGGCAAACAGCGCATCACGCCGGCATCGACGACGTGTACATGCGATGCCGCCGCGAAGAGCTGCACGTTCTCGGCGTGCACGATCGGAGCCGCGACCGTCTCGGGCTCGCTCTCGTGGTCGGGCGGACAGATCCTCTGCTCGGGGCTGAAGTTCGAGGTCCCCGCGACCTCGGCAGCCCTGGGCGCAGCCACCATCGCGGTCGATTGCGCCGTGACCTACGGGGCGACGCAGCTCGCCGGAAATCTCTCGACGACCGGCACCGCGGTCGTCGACAGCGTCACCTACGCGTGGAGCGCCAAGCTCGATGCGACCGACGTGAGCTTCACGACGAGCGCGTTCACCGGCGGCAGCATCGCCGTCGACGCGACCGTGACGTCGTCGAGCGCCTCCGCTGCCGACCAGACGTACGCCGCTGCTGCAACGATCGCGCTGCCGTAGAATAGATTCCGCGGCCCTGGAATTCAGGGGCCGGCGCGTCTACGACGACCGTCTTACGACGTCTTACGCGGACCGCAAACGCCTTCGTTGCAGCGGTATAAACCTCGCGCTCGGCGGAGCGGTCGTAGAGGTTTCATGAAGCGTATTCTTGCGTCGTTCGGTCTCGTGCTCGTGTCGCTGCTCTACATCCTCGTAGGGTGCGGCTCGTCTGCGCGTCAGGGATACGACGATCCGAACAACCCCGGCAACGGCGCACCGGCCGGCTCGAACCTCGGCGGCGAAGGCGGCATCGGCAACGGCTCGCCCGGCACGCTCGACTGCAAAGGGCTCACCGACGGCACGA
>JAXDMI010000247.1:0-9222 GCA_034666145.1 Myxococcales bacterium
GCGGGAGCGCCGTTGCCTTGAAGTGACCGACCACCTTCGTGCTCGTTGCGCCGGCGGTGCGTCCAACGAGCGTCGTCTCGAGCGTCACCTCGAAGAGGTAGTAGACGTCCTGCGGCTTCTGCATGCCCTTCGTCATCGTGACGCTCACGAACGTCAGCCTCGTTCCGCCCTTCACCATCGCCGAGTCGGTGTCGCTGGTCGACCAGATGGTCCCGGCTTGGCCCTTGGTGACTGTGAGGGTGAGGTTGCCGGTGCGGCCGTCCTGACCGAGCGTCCACGTGTCTCCCGCCGCGGGCAGCGTCGGCGAGCTGAGCGTGAAGCCGAGGCTGACGTTGTCCTTCGCTGCCGACTCGAACACGGCCGCGACGTTGATGGTGTAGTCACCCATGCCGGATACCTGCTCGAGGTGGCCGGGACACGACAGGGCATCGGTCGTCGGGTCGGTGCGGTCGCCGCTCACCGAGTAAGCGCACGGTGCCGTCGACGACGGCTGCGTCACGTCCGCGGAGGTCGAAGCATCCGTGCTCGCCGACGCGTCGCTGCCCATCATGACGGCCGAATCCGCCCCGCTTCCCGCGTCATTCGCGGCTGCCGGCGTCGACGTATCGCTGCTCGAACAGCCCCCGGCAAAGAGGAGTACGAGACAGAGCGATACGAAGCACTTCGATGAGACGTTCATCGATCGAGCCTAGATCGGGGCCGATCGCACGGGGATCGCATGACCATGCGGGTCAAGGTCGCTCAGATCGTGGGCTTCTTCGGCTCTGCCGTCTCGTCTTCTCGGGGCGCGGTCTCGTCGTCGTCGTCGTCGTCCGGCGCCGTCGCTCCGCCTGGGGCCTCGATGCCCATCGTCGCGAGGAGATGACCTTGCATGCCCTCGAGGAGCTTGCCGATCTCGAAGGGCGTCGGCGGCTTCGTCGAGCCATCCGGGCCCGCACCGAGGAGCTGCGAGGCGAGCGCCTGCAGCAGCTCGGGATCGATCCCGGCCACGGCGTTCGCGGCCGCCTCGTGATCGGCGTCCGCGAGGTCCACGAACACGCCTTCGTCGCCAACCTCTGCGACCACCGCCGCGTAGGTCTGCGCCTCCGGCTCGACCGTGTCGGGAAAGAAGAGGATGCCGCGCTCGTCGTCGTGGACGTCGTTCAGCGCTTCGCCGAACTGCGCGAGCCAGATCTTCGCGTAGGCCGGCGTCTCGGCGAAGAGCGCGAACGGCTGGAACGTGAAGAGCAGGAACGAGCCGTCCTCGAGCTCCTCGGCATAGATGCCGTCGCTGTCTTCGCTGTCCTCGTCGAGATCGAGGAAGGGCAAGAGCGCGTCGCGGCGAACGGGATGGAACAGCGCAAGGGCATCGGCGTCGGCGTCGTCTGCGTCGGACATGGGTCGATGCTACCCCTCAACCCTTCGCGTCGAGGCCTTCGAACGCCAGCGCCTCTTTCACGGAGGGCCGCTCGCGAAGGCGCGAGGCGTATTTCTTCAGCGAAGCCGGGATCGACACCTCCTGTTTCTCGGACCACATCAACATCACGAAGAGGTACGCATCGACGACGGTGAACGCGTCGCCGACGATGTGCTCGCGACTGCCCAGCATCTGCTCGGCGTTGCCGAGGCGCTTCGCGATCTGCTCTTTGGCCTTGCGCTTCACGTCGTCGGCGGCGCTCCGATCGAAGAGCGGCTTGAACGCCTTGTGGATCTCGGTGGACACGAAGGCGAGCGACTCGACGGCATGCCATTTCGCCATGCCGGTGCTCGGCAAGAGTCGCGGCTCGAGGGTCGCGAGGTACTGCAGCACCGCGACGTTCTCGGTGAGCACGTCACCGTCGTCGAGCTGCAGCGCGGGCACGTAGCCCTTGGGATTGACGGCGTTGAAGTCGTCGCCCTTCTCGGTCTTCTTGCTCTCGAGATCGACCTTCACGAAGTCGGCCTTCAGCTTCGCCTCGCGCAGCACGATATCGGTCGCCAAGCTGCACGCACCCGGTGAGTAATAGAGCTTCATCGCGAACCAGCGTGAGTCAGCCGCGAATGGTTTTCAACGCGGCCGGAGATCGCGGCGCACGCGACAGGCGTGTCGCTCGCCGTCGGCGCGACGTCGCTCGAAGGGCCCTTCGAGCGCTCTCGCGCTACCCTGCCTGCCATGGCGAAGCCGGTATGTGTCGTGGTCGGGATAGGCCCCAAGAACGGGGCCTCGTTCGTGCGTCGCTTCCACGAGGGCGGCTATCGAGTCGCGTTGCTCTCGCGCACCACCGAGCTGTCGAGCACGCTCGCTCGCGAGCTCGGAGACGGAGGCGGAGACGCGAAGGCCTACGCCTGCGACGTCGCCGATCGCGACGCGGTGGTCCGCACGTTCGACGCCGTACGCGCCGACCTCGGCGATCCCGAGGTGCTCGTCTACAACGCGGGCTCCGGCGCGTGGAAAGGCTTCGATGCCACCACGCCTGACGACCTCGAACGCGCGCTCCGCATCAACGCCGTCGGGATGATGATGGCATCGCAGGCGGTGCTCCCCGCGATGCGCACTGCGAAGAAGGGCTGCATCCTCGTCGTCGGTGCCACCGCATCGCTGCGCGGTAAGCCGATGACCACGGCGTTCGCCGCCGCAAAGGCCGCGCAGCGCAGCCTCGCACAGTCGATGGCGCGCCAGTTCTGGCCGGAGGGCGTGCACGTGTCCCTCCTCATCATCGACGGCATGATCGGTGACGCGGGCGCCGACGTCGCCAAGCGCCTCGACCCGCGCGCCATCGCCGAGACGGCGTTCCAGCTCTCGCAGCAGGCCCCGTCCGCGTGGTCCTTCGAGGTCGACCTGCGACCCAAGGACGAACCCTGGTGAGTCGGTGACGCCACGCGAAGGCAGCGCAGCGTCTCGAGCTGGTGTGACGGGCGCGTTTCGCTAGCGCGCTCGCAGCGCCCGCTCCGACTTCTTGCGCTCCAGGTCCGTGTCGCCGACGAGCTCCTCGGGTTGGAGGTCCGAGGTGTGGACGCGCACTTGCTGCTGCTCTTCGCGTGCCACCTCGAGGCGCTGCCTGGGGAGCGCGCTCGCCGAGGGCTTCGCTGCGAGCCCTGCCTCTGTGCGCGGCCGCGACTCGAGGGCTGCGCGCAGGAGCGCACGGATGATCGCGCCCTTGTGCCACGTCACGACGAAGAGCGCCGCCAGCGAGCCGAACATGATGATCGGGATCATCTGCTTGTCGCCGAACTGGCGGAGCAAGAGCGGGACGACGATCCAGCCGAGCCCCCAGAGCAGCCAGAGCAGCCGACCGATGCTCTTCACGGCCGCATCTTCTTTCGCGTGGCTCGCATCGGGAGCGACTGCAACAGGCACCGATTGCAGCGGGTGCACCGATGCGACGGGCCGCGCTTCGAGCGCGGCTCCGAGGCTCGTGGCACGCCGGTCGGGATCGGGATCGAGCATCTGCTCGAGCGACGCGATCATCGGCGCGCTCGCTCGACCGGCCAGCGCCGAGCGGACGTCGACGCGCAAGCCACGGTGCGGGAGCGTCTCCGGCTCCGCGCCGGTCAGCGACGCGAGCGCGGTCGCGCCCACCGCATAGACGTCGGTGGCCGGGAGCGCGCGTCCTTGCAGCTGCTCCGGCGCCATGTAGCCGATGGTCCCGACGATGGTGCTCGCACCGCGTCGGAGCACGAGCTCGGCCACGGCACCGAAGTCGACGAAGACGTAGGAGCCGTCCGCCCGTCGCACCACGTTGCGTGGCTTGATGTCGCGATGGATGACCGGCGACCCCCGACCGTGGAGGTACGTCAGCGCGCGATCGGCGCACGCGAGGAAGCGACGGACCTCGTCTTCGGGCAGCGGACCGAGCCGGCGCCTCATCGCGTCGAGCGTCTCGCCCTCGATCTTCTCCATGACGAGATAGAGCGCGCCCTCTTCCTCGAAGTGCGTGAAGTAGCGAGGCATCAGCGGGTGGTCGAGCGTCGCGAGCACGCGCGCTTCACGCTCGGCGAGCTCGACGTCCTTCCACGAACGAGCGCCGCGCACGTCGAACCGCTTGATGGCGACGGCGCGCCCGGCCTGCACGTCGAGCGCGTCGTACGTGACGCCTTGCGCCCCCTCGCCGAGGACGGCGCGCAGCTCGTAGCGCCCGTTGTCGAGGTGCGTCTTGCCTTCGATCGCCATCGCCCGCGGCCACTCTAGCTCAGGGGCCGTACCCGAGCACGAACGGATGGCTACGACCCGGCGACGTCCCCCGTTTGCAGACTCTGGGGTCGTGGCGCGTCGTGATTACTCCTATGGGCATGCAAGCACTCGTGCGGCTCGAACGCCGCTCGCCGGTCACCGCGATGCCCACTGCGACGCTTCGTTTCGAGGGCGCGCTCGATGCGCTGACCGCCGGCGACGTACGCCCGCGGCTCGAGCAGGTCCTCGCAGAGCGCCCGACCAACGTCGTCGTCGATCTTCATCGCGTCACCGTGCTCGACAGCACCGGGGTCGGCGCGATCGTGTCCCTCTTCAAGCGCCTGAAGGCGCAGGGCGGCCAGATGCGCGTCGTCGGCGCGCAGGGACAGCCGCTCGCCGTCCTGAAGCTCCTCAAGCTCGATCGCGTGTTCGGTTGCTGAGCATGGAGGTCGGTCGCTCCACGACGCGCATGATGCTGCCCGCGCTCGTGCAGCGCACCACGATGAAGCTGGTTCGGCCGTCGCTGCCGGCCGCGTCGGCGCCGCCGCCGCCGATCGGTCCCGCGCCGCGCAGCTTCTGGTGCACGCCCGACCCGCGGCTCGTGATCCTGTGCGATCCCGACTCGGAACGTGCGTCCGGCTTTCGCGTCCTGCGCGACGGGCTGCTCGCGAAGGGCTTGCCGCGCGTGCTGGCCGTGTCGAGCGCCTGCCCTGGAGACGGCAAGACCACATGCGCGACGAATCTGGCCCTCGCGCTCGCCGAGCAGACCCGCGAGAGGCTGCTGCTCGTCGACGCGAACTTCTTCGCGCCGTCGCTCGCGAGCATGTTCTCCATCGACGAGTACGCGACGTCGGGCCAAGGAGGTCTGCAAGCGCAACCGTGGAGCGCGCCGTTCAAGCTCACGTCGCTGGGCCCGCGCCTCGATCTCGCGACCATCGTGCTCAGCCGCGGCGCTCCCCTCCCCCGGATCGATCACGAATCGCTGGTCCGACTGCTCGGGGCCTTCTTCTTCGCCGGTTACCAGCGCATCATCCTCGATGCCCCCGCCCTCGAGGGATCGCCCGCGGTGAGGCGGCTCCTCGACGTCGCGGACGGCGTTCTCCTGGCCGTTCGCGCCGGTCACACCACGGAACGGGCGCTGCGGCGCGCGGCCGAGCAGATCGGTCCACGCAAGATGATGGGCGCGGCGCTCATGGACTCTCGTCTAGACTCGGAGCGATGACGATCGACCGAGAGATCAACGAGATGCGCCAATGGTTCGCGAGCCCTCGGTTCGAGGGGCTCCAGCGACTCCACACGCCGCGCGAGGTCGTCGAGCAACGCGGCGCCATTCGCGCCGATTACACCGTGGCGCGCGAGGCGGCGACCGCCTTCCACGCGCGGCTCCGCGAGCTCTTCGTCGCGAAGAAGTGCATCACGACGTTCGGGCCCTACTCGCCGGGCCAGGCCGTCGCGATGAAGCGCACCGGGATCGAGGCCATCTACCTCGGCGGCTGGGCGACGAGCGCCAAGGGCTCCGTGCAGGAGGATCCCGGCCCAGACCTCGCGAGCTACCCGCTGAGCCAGGTCCCCGACGAGGCTGCGCCCATCGTCCGCGCGCTCCTCACCGCCGACAAGAACCAGTACTTCGCGCGCTCGCGCATGTCCGAAGAGCAGCGGAAGGCCAGCGAGCCGGTCGACTATCGCCCTTTCATCATCGCCGACGCGGACACCGGCCACGGCGGCGACGCCCACGTGCGGAACCTCGTGAAGCGCTTCGTCGAGGTCGGCGTGCCCGGCTATCACATCGAGGATCAGAAGCCCGGGGTGAAGAAGTGCGGGCACCAGGGCGGCAAGGTGCTCGTCTCGGAGGACGAGCAGATCAAGCGCCTCAGCGCGGCGCGCTTCCAGCTCGACATCATGCAGGTGCCCGGGCTCATCGTGGCGCGCACCGACGCCGAATCGGCGACGTTGCTCGACGGCCGCAGCGACGAGCGCGATCAGCCGTTCATCCTCGGCGCGACGAACCTCCTGGTGCCGAGCTTCAAGGTCGGCTTCCTCGCCATCTTGCGGCGGTTCCATCGGCGCGGCATCGAGGAGCTGAGCGGCCACCAGCTCTACGCCACCAGCGAGGACGAGTACGCCGCCGCCGACGCCTGGCTCGACGAGATGAACCTGGGCGCGCTGCTCGACGAGGCGGTCGCCACCTACGAGAAGGACGGCCGCGTGGCGGTCGACGCCGCGCTCGACAAGGTCTTCGACCAGTTCGTCGACGTCTGGCAGGTCGAGGCGAACGTGAAGACCTACGGCGAGGCGGTCGCCGAGGTGATGCGCTTCCTCGCGAGCGAGGGCGTCGTGTTCTCGATGACCGAGGAGGAGTGGCTCGCCTTCGCCGCGCGCGCGTCGTTCTACACCATCAACGAAAAAGCCAAGTCGATGGGCGTTCACGTCGTCTGGGATTGCGAACATGCCAAAACGCCGGACGGCTATTACCAAGTACGCGGCGGAATCGACTATGCGATCGCCAAGTCCCTCGCGGTAGCGCCGTATGCCGACATCCTGTGGATGGAGACGAAGACCGCGGATCTCCACGACGCGAAGATCTACGCCGACGCCATCCACGCGAAGTATCCCGATCGCATGCTCGCGTACAACCTGTCGCCGTCATTCAACTGGGACACCACCGGCCTGAACGACGAAGAGATGCGTCGCTTCCCCGAAGAGCTCGGGAAGATGGGCTTCGTCTTCAACTTCATCACGTACGGCGGCCATCAGATCGACGGCCTCGCCGGCGAGGAGTTCGCGCGCGCGCTCCGCGAGGAGGGCATGCTCGCCCTCGCGCGTTTGCAGCGTAAATTCCGGCTCCTCGAGTCGCCGTATCGCACGCCGCAGACGCTCGTTGGCGGCCCGCGCGCCGACGCCGGCCTGATGGCGCTCGCCGGGCGGACCGCCACGACGAAGGCGATGGGCAAGGGCTCGACGCAGTTCCAGCACATCGTGCTCACCGAGGTCCCGCCGAAGCTGCTCGAGGAGTGGCTCGACCTGTGGCGCGCGAAGCATGGCCTCAGCGGGAAGCTGAAGGTCTCGCTCAAGCCGCACACCTCGGGCTCGGAGCTCCTGGAGCTCGCCATCCTTGGCGCGAGCGGCGAGAAGGCAGCGAACGTGATCTTCGACAAGATCCAGGATCGACGGGGCCGTAATATCCTATCGATCCGCGACCAGAACACCTTCGATACCCAACTGCGCAGGAAGCGTCTCATGACGCTGGCGCAGCTGTTCCTCATCCATCGTTACAAAATCGGCTCGGTGCACTACCTCACGCCCACCGACGACAACCGCCGCCAGACGCAGGGCATGCAGGCGCGCGGCCTGTTCTCCGCGGTGAACGACGAGGTGGGCGAGATCATCGTCGCCGACGTGAACAAGGAGCGCGTGAAGCTGCTCCTCGACCCCGATCGCGCAGCGCTGAACGCGCTGATCGAAGAGCGGTGACCGAGACGTGAAGTCTGCGCTGCGCGGCTACGGCTGCTTCGCGTAGACGTTACCGGCGACGAGCATCGACACCGGGTCGGTCTCGTACACGACGAGGCCGCCGGTGGTGACCGAGTAGACCGCGGCGAGATCGGGGCTGACCTTCGGGCACGTGAGGTCGCGCTTCAACGTCTTGTCCATGACCGAGAACGTCTCGGAGAAGGTCTGGCTCGAGCCGTCGGCGAGGTCCTGCACCGAATTCATCACGTTGCCCGCGATGACGAGCGTGACGCTCAGGCCCGAAGGGCCCGCCGGCGACGCGGTCCCGGTGGGATCGTAGATGTTGAGCTCCTTCAGTAAGTACGTGCCCGGCGCGATGGTGCCGCCGGTCGCCGCGGGTGCCGCTCCCATGACGGTGCTCATGGTTGCTTCGGTCGCGGCTTGCGTGACCGTGTTGCACGCGGCGCTGCCGTCGGAGCTCGCCTCCGATGCGACATCGGCCTTCGCATCGGCCGGCGAGGTCACCGGGGCATCGGTCGCGGTGACGACGTCAGCGCCTCCCGCATCCGTGGCGGCCGCAGGTGCTCCGGTGTCGGAGCTGCTGCACGCGAGGAGAGTGACGCCCACGAACGAGGCGCCGGCGACGAGGGCATAAACGAAATTCTTCAAGGGGATACGAGAGGAGTATCTGCGATCGGGAGCTCGCGCGACTGATTCATCGATCACCCACCTGTAGACATCAGGCAGCAATCCCCATGGCCGCCCAGGGTGGAATGCTTTCGATTTTCGACGATTGGCCGGCGGCATGCGAGATGCTGTGGCGAACATTCATGAAGACGAAGACCGCTACGCTCGACCGCCGGGCTCTGCTACGCACCCTCGTCGTCAGCATCGGCGCCATGGCTCTCGGTCGCGTGGTCGCAGCATGCTCGGACCCGGCGCCGACGCCCAACCGGCTGACCGGAACCGGAACGGGCACCGGGAGCTCGCCGCCCCCGAACGATCAGAACGAGCACGTGCCCGGGACGAGCACGCCGGTCGACACGGGCTCCGAGATCCCGAAGGTGCCCAATCAAGTCTGGGAGGCGCGCGTGAAGCAGCTCGAGGCGGAGCAGCTGCGCCTCTACGGCCGCGGCGAGTTCCTGCGCGGCGACGCCGGCGTGATGAGCGGCAAGGAGAACAGCCACGAGCCGAAGGCGAGCATCGTGCAGGTGAACGGCAGCCCTCGTGTCCAGGTCACCGTCGAGCACGTGATGGGCAAGAGCGGCCTCGACGCGGGCACGCCCGCGGACAGCGGCGCAGACACCGGCGCGAAGGACGCTTCGGCGGACGCGGATGCGGGCGCGCTCGACGCGGGCGATGCCGGCGACGCGGGCGACGGCGGCGTCAAGGTCGACGCAGGCACTCCGCAGGTCCACTACATCACGACCGTCTACCTCCGCGCGCTCGTCAACGGCGTCGATACCGTCGTCGGGCTCTGGGAGTTCGTGTCGACGGATCCGGCGCCCCCCACGGTGCAGTTCACGCTGCCGCTGGGCGTGACCGCGGTGACCGCCTACGAATGGTGCACTCTGCACGGACTCTGGAAGGCGCCGCCGCTCGCCACCGTGTGACCTGCGGCGGGGCAGCCGCAGCTGAGGATC
>JAXDMI010000248.1:0-2898 GCA_034666145.1 Myxococcales bacterium
CGACTCCGCTCGTTCGCCGATCTCCGCGAGGTCATCGTCGAGGGCGCGGCAAAGCGGCTGCGTCCCAAGCTGATGACGGTGGCGACGATGACCATCGGCCTCGTGCCGGTGTTGTGGAGCACGGGAACGGGCGCCGACGTGATGAAGCGCATCGTGGCGCCGATGGTCGGCGGCCTCGTGACGTCGTTCTTGCTGGAGCTCACCGTGTATCCGGCGATCTTCGCGATCTGGAAGGGACACGCGCTGCCGCGAACGTCGCCGGCGGC
Source organism: Myxococcales bacterium (assembly GCA_034666145.1). Lineage (GTDB taxonomy): Bacteria > Myxococcota_A > Polyangia > Polyangiales > Polyangiaceae > Labilithrix. The sequence continues at coordinate 267 of JAXDMI010000248.1, forward strand.
CGACGACGAGCCCGAATGACCGGCATTGGTGGCGGCCGACATCGGGTGCTAGTTTTCCGGTGCCGGATGCAGCGCATCGTCTCCTCCTCGGTCGTGGTGCTCGGCGCGGCGTTCCTCCTCGCGATCGGACCTCCGCTTGCGGCGTGCTCGAACAGCGACGTCGTCGGCACTGCTTCCGATGCGGGCGCTGCTGTCGCGTTCGACGCAGCGACGCTCGACGCGCCGCCGCCAGACGGCGGTGGTCCGAAGAGCGTGCCGAAGCCGACGTTCCCCGAGGTCCAGAGCAGGGGTGGCGCCGTCGTTGCGACGCCGAAGGTGGTCGCGATCGTCTTCGCGGGCGACCCACTGGCGAGTCAGATCACCGAGTTCACGTCCAAGATTGGTGCATCGACGTTCTGGAACGGTCTCGCCCAGGAGTATGGCGTCGGCGCGATGACCGCGCTCGATACGATCGTGGTGGACGAACCTGCGCCGACGAAAGACAGACCGGCCGCTATCGAGAGCTGGCTCTCGGGGAAGCTCTCGGGCGCGACGCCCGCGTTCGGTGCCCCGGACGGAAGCACGCTCTACGCGGTCTATTACCCAGCCACGACCACGGTGACGACGGATCGCCTGTCTTCGGAGCTCGGCGGCAAGTGTCAGGGCTACGTCGGCTATCACGCGGAGTTGAACGTCGGCGGTACGCAGGTCGGCTACGCGGTGCTGCCGCGCTGTTCCGACATCGACGAGCTGACCGTCGCCGCGAGCCACGAGTATTCGAGTGGGCAACGAATCCCTTCCCTGACACGAAGCCCGCGTACGGCAAGATCGACGATGCCCATTGGGCGTGGCAGGCCGCGTTCGTCGCGGACCTCGGCGAGCTCTGTACGTACGTCGATCCTGGCTACCTCCGGCCCGCGGACCTCGGCTTCCGCGTTCAGACCATGTGGTCGAACGCGGCTTCACTCGCCGGGAAATTCCCCTGCGCTCCGCGGATCGGGACTGCCTACGTCCAAGGCATTCCCACCGCCGAGGACGTGGCCATCGTCCCTTCGACGCTACCGAACGTGCCGGACATCACGACGAAGGCCATCCGCGTCACGGCTGGACAATCACGAGCCGTCAACGTCCTCGTCTACTCTGACCAGCCGCGCGCGGAGCCGATTCAGCTGCGCGCGATCACGTTCAACGAGTTCATCGCCGGTATGCGCGACGAGCACGATGCGATGGGCTACCGGTACACGGTCGAGCCCTCCGTCGCGAAGGTCGGCGACATCGTATCGCTCAGGATCGATGCGCCGACGGCGACGAAATACGATCTCCTCGTGGTCGTCGCGCAGACGAGCGACTCGACGACGTACTGGCCCGCCCTCGTGGTCAACGACGAAGCCAGATAGAGGAGCACGATCTCCGGACGGGGAGCGGCGCCACAGGGGCATAACTGCGCCGCAAATCGTTCGCAGGCGTTTGCCATCATGGCGACGCTCGCGGTCACACCATCGAAGAGCGACGGAGACCTCATTCTCCGACGCCACAACCAGGGGTGAGTTTTGTACGACCGCAAACCGCGATTGCTCGTAATCGACGACGACGCTCAAGTCTTGCGCGTGTTCCACCGCGCGCTCGGGAGAGACTTCAAGGTCGATAGTCACACCGACCCGGTGGAGCCGCTCCGGCGTGTTCTTGGCAGCGACCCTTACGACGCCATCCTCTGCGACCGCAACCTGCCGGGCGGGATGTCGGGCCAGCGCTTCTACGAGGCGGTGCCCGACGTCGTCCAAGCACGCATCGTGATGTGCAGCGGCAGCGACTTCGACCTCGATGATCCCTTCGCGCTCGTACTCGGCGATCGCTTCATCCTCAAGCCCATGGCGATGACCGACCTCGCCGCCGTTCTGCTTCGCGTCGCGCGGGGGTCGTCTCTCGCGGCCTGAAGGCGGCGGTGGATCATTTCGGCGAAGAGCCCGCGGGTCAGGCGAGCATGGACGCGTCGAGCGCCTGCTGGTTCAGGCTACGGACCACCCGGCCCACCGGGGAGCCGGCAGTACCCCATCGTGTTGCAACGACCCTCGAACAGACCCGCGCAGACGGTGGCCGCGGTCTCGGGCGTGCAACGAAGCGTGCAGAACATGCGGCCCGCGCCCATGTTGAAGCACACGCCGCTGGCGCAATCGGCTCCGTCGATACACGAGTCGCCGAGCGCTGCCTTGCCGCTCGATCCGCCGCCGCCGCTCCCGGTCGCTCGAGCGTCCGCACCGTTGCCCGCGTCCGCGTCGACGCTGGCCGGAACGCTCGCGTCGGGACGAGACGCCTCGGGGTCCGCGGTCGTGCTCGTCTTGCCGCCGCACGCCACGAGCAGAGTGAGCAACGGAAAGGCGAATCGATGGATCATCGCCTCTCGAGCGTAGCAGCGAGTCACTACTTCACCTCTTCTTCACGGCGGCGGCATCACCTGCGTCGGCGGTCGCGGCGCCCGTGTCCTTGGAGCCGCGCCGAAATGCGCTCGCGTGACCGGCGCGCAACGAGTGCGTGACGTCGCGCGCGGTCGCTTGCGCCGCGCGGGGGCATCCCGGTAGACGGTGCGCATCCCATGCGTGCCCTCTCGAGCTTCGGTGCGGCGTTCCAGCGGCGGCTCTACGTGGTCTCGAGCATC
>JAXDMI010000249.1:0-8789 GCA_034666145.1 Myxococcales bacterium
CCGGCTTCGGGACGCTCGGCGAGAGCGTGCGCCGGATCGCGCCGCAAGGCTCGTACCGCAGCCCGCGCATCAAGGCGCTGCTGAACGAGGGCGAGAAGGATCCCGGCGGCGCGACGCCCGGCGCCGCCGCAACGAACGACGACACCGGCGAGGTGCTCTTCGTCGTCGGCTATGGACGCGTCGCGAACAAGATCGCGAACCGCATTCCCATCGGGCTCGCGCTCACCCTCTTCGCCGGCTCGATCCAGCCGCACGACGCCGCCGCCGCGAACAAGCTCGCCGCGCAGGGCCTCGTGACGTGGATCAACTTCCCGTCGCTCGGTCCGAGCCGCGGAAAATGGGAGATCCCCGCGTGCAAGCTGGACGGCCAGTACGTGCAGCTCGAAGAGGCCGTCGACGTCGACCACGAGGTCCGCACCGAGTGGAAGAAGATCGAGGGCAAGATCATCGTCAGCGCGATCACGCGCTTGATCGCCCGCGCCGTCGTCGGTCAGGGCATCCAGACCGCGGCGGGACGCGACAACATCATCGGCATCCTCGCGTCGCTCGGCACGCAGGCGACACTCACCGCGCTCGACACGCCCGACACGCGGAGCTGGGAGACGCTGCCCGCCCGCGTCGCCGTCGCCCGCGTGCGTTTGCCGCCGGGTCGCCACAACGTCGTCATCGACGCGCGTGGATGGAAGCGCACGCAGGAAGTGGTCGTGGAGAAGAACAGCTGGCAGGTCGTGTCGCTGATGGCGCTTCGCTGAGCGACCTTCGGGTCACGAGCGCGTCGACGACCGCGTGCCGTTTCGGCCGACGAGCGCGAGGATCGCGTGCGCGAGAGACGTCGCGACGGCTCCGTGAGCGATGGTCTTCCACGTATGCATGAACGTCGCGCGCAGGCGCTTCATCTCGGCAGTGTCGGCGCGTCGTAGCGTGGCGAGCGCCTTCTTTTCCTTGGCCTTCGGGGACCGCTTGCCTTCGACCTTCGCCACGGCGTCACACGCGACGTGGTGGTCGTGGAGATCGCCGAGCTGATCCTGTGCAGTCTGCAACGACTTGTCGAGATGGCCTGCGTCTCTTCCGAGCGCCTCACCGAAGAAGTCGACGGCGTACCGTAGCTTCTTCACCGCGACGCGCAGGCGATGGAGCTCGTCGACGGACGCCGGCATGATCGCCTCGAACGCGAGCACCATCTCGTAGCGCCGGAGCAACACGCTCGGCGCGAAGTGACGCACGAGCACGCGATGATCGTCGCCGTGCGGACCGGCCTTGGCGAACGCACGCTTCGCTTTCCGACGAACCTTCTTCAAGAGCCGGCGAGGATCCTCCGCGCGCATCACGGCGCGGAGCTCCTTCGCGGCGCGCTTTCCTTGGTCGTCGAGCTGGTCACGCAGCTTGGCGGTGGCCTTCTTGTCGAGCTTCTCGCGCTTGGCGTTGCGCTTCACGCCGAGGGCGAGGACGTCGTGATCGCGGACGTCTCCGAGCGCCGAGAAGAGGCGCGAGAGCTTCTCGTCCTCCTTCTCGAGCGCCCCCTCGTCGAGGATGGTCTCTTCGAGGACCGACACGGCGGCGCGGATCTTCCGTATGGCGACGCGGAGGTCATGGACGCCGTCGGGGTCGCCCTTGGCGGCGGGCTTCACCTCCTTGGCGGCCTTCTGCAGGCGTTCCCCCAGGAGCACGAGCCCGGCCTCGGCGAGCGGTTCCTCTCCACGCATGGACGCGAACATGAGGCCGATGTGGGCAAGATGCACTGCGGTCTGTCACCTCAGGTCGTGTGGCGAAGGTCGCTCAGAGCAACGCCGCGGCGATGATACGCTCGAAGGATGGATCCAAGGCGTTCGCGGATCGCCTACGTAGCTTCGGCGCTCGGTCTCGCGGCTGTCTTCGCGGTGCTGCACTGCGGTGATGCGGGAGTGAACAGCGAGTTCGCCGGTGACCTCGGGCCGTGCGACTCGGTCTTCAAGGGCAAGTGCGGCACGCCCTGCGCGGGCGACCTCGACTGTGCCGCGGGTCTCTACTGCGGTGCCGGCAACCTGTGCACCGCGGACTGCGCGCCTGGCTCGGTGTGCAAGGGCGCCGCGTGCTCGCCGCGCGGGCGCTGCGGCGAGACCGATCCGGGCTCCTTCGGAGGTGACGGCGGCGGCGGTGAAGCCGGCGACGCGACGACCGACGCGATCTGCGCCGACACCAACGTCACGCTCACGAAGGTGCTGCCGAAGGTCCTCTTCCTCCTCGACCAGTCGTCGAGCATGCAGTTCAACAAGTTCCCGAGCGGCAACAGCAACAACTGCGTTCCCGACTGTCGCTGGAGCGTGCTCAAGGACGTCCTCATCGGACCCGCATCGTCTCCGGGCGGCATCGTCAAGCAGCTCCAAGGCGAAGCCGAGCTCGGCGTCGAGCTCTACTCGGCGACCGATCCCAATCCCAACGACGGCGACAACTCGCTGTTGCCGCCTCCGCCGGCGACCGACATGGTGTGCCCGCGCTTCAACGGCAAGGCGTTCGCGGGGCTCTCGTTCGCGCTGAACAACGCTGCCGCGATCGATGCGCTGCTCCGTCCGGCGATCGTGGACGACGACACGCCGACCGGGCCTGCGCTCCGTACGGTGGTGGGTCTCGCCGATGACGGCGGCGTCGCCGATCCCAAGGGCCTCGCCGCGCTCTCTTCGACGTCACCGAAGGTCATCGTGCTCGTGACCGACGGCGAGCCTGGGCTCTGCGGCGACAACAATCCGTCCGATCCGGGTCGCGCGGCCGTCGTCCTCGCGGCGCAGCAGGCGTTCGCGCAGAAGATCCGCACGTTCGTGATCGCCATCGGCGCTTCCGACCCGGCGGCGCAGGCGCACTTCAAGGAGATCGCCAACGCCGGGCAGGGCCAGAGTCCCACGACCGGCGACGCCGGCGCGATCCTGCCGTCGACACCACAGCAGCTCATCGATGCGCTGACGCAGATCGTCCTCGATGCACGGACGTGCACGTTCACGCTCAACGGTCAGGTGCAGGCGGGGTCGGAGTCGTCCGGCACCGTCACGCTCAACGGCATGAACGTGCCCTTCGGCTCGGGATGGCACCTCCAGAACGCGAGCACCCTCGAGCTCTTGGGCTCCGCGTGCACCACGCTGAAGTCGACGCCCAACGCCACGCTGTCCGCGCAGTTCCCGTGCGGCACGATCCTCCCGCTCCCGACCAAGTGAGCGCGCGTGAGCTGCGCGCGTCGCGCGTTCCAGCGGCGCCGCCGAAGTGCTAATCGGAGAGCATGCAGGCGTACCTCGATCTGCTGAGCACCATCCTCGAGCGCGGCAAACCCCGCGCTGACCGCACGGGTACGGGCACGCGCGGGATCTTCGGTCACCAGATGCGCTTCGATCTGCGGGAGGGCTTTCCGCTCCTCACGACGAAGAAGCTGCACGTGAAGTCGATCATGCACGAGCTGCTGTGGTTCGTGCGCGGCGAGACCCACGTGAAGCCGCTTCAGGATGCCGGCGTTCGCATCTGGAACGAGTGGGCGACCGCCGAGCAGACCGCGCGCTTCGGTCGCAGCGAGGGTGACCTCGGTCCCGTCTACGGCCACCAGTGGCGAAACTTCGGCGCGACGCTCAGAGCTGATCCGCCCGACGGCACGTACGAGAAGGACGGCGTCGATCAGCTGAAGCGGCTTCTCCACGACATCAAAGAGAACCCGAACAGCCGGCGGCTCATCGTGACGGGGTGGAACCCGAAAGAGGCCGACCAGGTCGCGCTCCCGCCGTGCCACACGCTGTTCCAGCTCTACGTGCAAGACGGTGAGCTGTCGTGTCAGCTCTATCAACGAAGCGCCGACGTGTTCCTCGGCGTGCCCTTCAACATCGCAAGCTACGCGCTCCTCACGATGTTGATCGCGCACGTCAGCGGGCTCGCGCCGGGCGACTTCGTCCATACGTTCGGCGACGCGCATCTCTACCAGAACCACCTCGAGCAGGCGAAGCTGCAGCTCACGCGCACGCCGCGAAAGCTGCCGCAGCTGAGGATCAACCCCGACGCGAAGGATCTCTTCACCATGCGCTTCGAGGACCTCACGATCGAAGGCTACGACCCGCATCCGCACATCGCGGCCGAGGTCTCGGTATGACCGCCGCGACCGAGCGCACACCGCTCGCGATGGTCGTAGCGATTGGCGACGACGGTGCCATCGGCAAGGACGGCAAGGTTCCCTGGCGGATCCCCGAGGACCTCAAGCACTTCAAGAACGTGACGATGGGTCACGCCATCGTGATGGGCCGCAAGACCTGGGACGAGGTCGGCAAGCCGTTGCCCGGTCGTCGCAACATCGTGGTCAGCCGACAGCCCGGCCTCGCGCTCGAAGGCGCGGAGGTGTTCACCACGCTCGATGATGCCGTCGCCGCCGCGCGTACCACCGATCCCGAACCTCACATCATCGGGGGCTCTACGATCTACGCGGCAGCGATGCCGCTCGCGACGCGCATCTACCTCACCGAGGTGCATCGCGTCGTCGATGCCGACACGTTCTTTCCCCCCTTCGATCGCAGCGCGTGGCGCGAGGTCGAGCGCCGTCCTGCCGAGACGGAAGGGGTGGAGTTCGTGACGCTCGAAAGGTAGAAGACGTACGTGCTGCCGCGACGTCTCCTCGTTTGCCTGATGGGCGTCGCTGCGCTTCTCTCGATCACGATCGGCGCGGGCGGATGCGGCCGCGCGGTGGAGCCCGAGAATCGCCCCATCGACAAGTGCACGGCGATCTGCGCGAAGCGCGCGAGCCGGCAATGCTCCGAGGACGAGTGCCGCCGCGGCTGCGAGTTCATCCTCGATCGCATCCTCGAGAAGGAAGGCGACAACGTCATCGCATGCGTCGCACGGAGGCCGCGACGTTGCACCGACGTCGTGTGGGCCGACTGCGCCGCGAAGATCGGCGTCCACGCCGACGGCGGACCGCCTGCTCCTCCGCCGCCGGCCGACGAGGACTGATGCTGCGCATCCAGGACGACATGAAGCGCGACCTCACGTTCGGGGCCGCGCCCCGGCGGATCGTCTCGCTGGTGCCGAGCGATACGTACAGCGTCTCGATGCTGGGTTGCGGCGATCGCCTCGTGGGACGCACCGATTATTGCGAGCTGCCGTCCGACGTCGTGGCGAAGCTCCCGAGCATCGGCGGTACCAAGAATCCGCGTGTCGACGACATCGTCGCGCTCGCTCCGGATCTCGTCATCGCGAACCAGGAAGAGAACACGAAGGGCGATCTCGAAGCCCTCGCCGCGCGCGGCGTGAAGGTCTACGTGGCGTTCCCGAAGCGCGCAGCCGACGGGCTCGCGCATCTCGCTCGCCTCGCGCGCATCCTCCATGTCGAGCGCGAGCCGGCCGTGCGCGAGCTCCTCAAGCGCGGCTACGCGGTGATCCGGGAAGCCGAAGAAGCGCGGGCGCGCATCGCTCCGCTGCGCACCTTCTGCCCGATCTGGATGGACCCGCTGATGACCATCCACGGCGAGACGTTCATCAGCGACATGCTCGATCTCGCGGGTGCGCAGAACGTCTTCGTCGATCGCGAGCGGCGCTATCCGCTCGCGGCCGACCTCGGCAAGGCCAAGCCGCTCTCCGCGGAGAAGACGGCAGGTCGCGACATCCGCTATCCGCGCGTCACGCTCGACGAAGTGGTCCTGCGCGCGCCGGAGCTCGTGCTCTTGCCCGACGAGCCACACCCGTTCACCGAGCAGGACGCCGAGGTGTTTCGTGCGCTGACGATCCCGGCCGCCTCGCGGAACGCCGTCGTTCGCACGGGCGGCAAGGACCTGTGCTGGTACGGCGCGCAGACCATCGAGGGCCTGCCCCGCCTCCGCGCGCTGGTGGACCGTTTCCGGGTGTCGTCTGCGAGCTAGGTACAGGAGACGCTCGAGCGGGTTCAGCCAACGCGAATTGCGGCGCTGCGAGGGGTCTCCTCGCAGCGCCGCAATCATTCGGACCTCGATACGTGTTGCGTGGTCGCGCCGTGTCGTCGTCGTTACGTGGCGTCGTCGTTATCTACGGCTCGTTGATCACGGCTCGTCGCGGACGATGCGGTGGACGACGACCGGGTCGCCGAAGAGGCCGCCCGCGTTGGTGCGAACCACCCAGTCGAAGTCCGCGCGCGGTGCCGAGATGCCCTGGAACGAGATGGGCGCTCCGAAGCCGGCGTACGGTGAGAGGACCTGCGCACCGACGACGTCGGCTGCACCGGTGACCGCGAGGTGCGTGCCCTCGGGGAGGATGGTGTGCGAGCCGACCGAGAGGAGGCCCGAGCTCGTGAGCAGCTGCGGCATCGGCGAGAGGCCGTTGTCGAGCGCGACGACGACGCCGCCCTTCATCGTGAAGGTTCCGAGCGCGCTCGCCCAGCTCGCGCCGATCGTGGCCGCATCACCTGCGCTCGCGTCGTGGATGAGGACGATGTCGTAGCTCTTCGCGAGCGTGTCGGAGCCGACCGCGCTCGCCGATTCGGCGACGGTGAACTGCACCTGGCGGCCGAGGATGCCCGCAGCGGCGAGCGCCTTCGCCTGGTCGACCGCGCCCGCCGATGCGCCGTTCTCGTACGAGAGGACGCGGATGGGATCGGTGGTCGGGATGCTGAGCGCATTCACGAGGACCTTCGCCTGCGCCGAGCCCGACCACGCGTTCGTGTAGTCGTGGCCGATGAGGACGACGTCGCCGGGCGTGGCGCCTTGGCATTCGCCGGCGATACAGATGTTCGACGCGCAGATCTTCCCGCACGCGCCGCAGTTGTTCGCGTCGCTGTCGACCGTGATGCACGCGTCGTGACACGCGACGAGCGGCGACGAGCACACGAGCGGCTGCGGAGGCGGCGGCGGCTGAAGCTGCGGCGGAATGACGGCTTCGGGGTCGATCTGGACCGGATTCGTGAGGGGGTCCACGACGAAGCTGGGGGGAGCGGGACGCGTGGGCGTCGTGATGAGCGGAGCGCTGCTCACCGTGCTGCTACCGGTCGCGCCCTGCGCGGGCGTCGGATCGGTCGGCGTGATGAGGATGACGCCGGGGTCGGTCGGCACGCAGGAGCCGCCGCGCAGCTCCATGCCGGCCTTGCAGTAGCCTCCGACGACGGAGCTCTCGCTGCCGCAGCCGGCGAGGAAGGAGAGAGCGAACAGAGCGAGCGACGCAGCAGACTGGATGGATTTCACGGCTGACCTCGTTTACCGGAAGCGACCTTGGGCGAAGACGTTGCGGGGGGCGGACCGGCCACCTCGCGGGAGCGGACGACGATGAACTCGACGCGGCGGTTGCGCGGGTCGGCGAGCATCGTCGCGACCTTGAGTTGCGACTTGCCGTGACCGACGGCGTGCAGGCGAGGCGCGTCGATGCCGAACTGGACGAGCAGGGCTCGCGTGCTCTCGGCGCGCTGCTCGGACAGCTTCTGGTTGTACTCCTCGGTGCCGCGCGCATCGGCGTGGCCCTCGATGCTGATCTCGAGGATGTCGGGGGTGTTGCTGATGAACTGCGCGACCTTGTGGACGAGGCCGTAGCTCTGGCGCCGGATGACCGGGCTGTTGAACTCGAAGTGGATGACGTCGTCGAGCACGAGGCGATCGTTCTCGAGCGTCACGACATGACCGGGGCAGCCCTCGGGGACTTCGCCGTCAGCGTCGAGCGGCGGGCACGCCTGCTCGACCTCGGCGACGCCGTCGGCCTCGCGGATCGGCGTGGCGGGTTGCTCGTCGCTCGCGGGCGGCGGAGCGGCGCGCGGCTTCTCACTGGCGCCGAGGCTGACCTGGATGCCGGCCCACGCGATGTGCGCGTCATCGGGACGGAACGCGACGTCGGGCTGCATGATCTGCGTGAACCCGATGAACGGGCCGACGTCCCAGCGCGTCTTGTCGGAGACGCGGAAGTCCCAGCCGATGTGCGCGTCGACGGCGAGGCGCGTCGCGGGTCCGGTCTGCGCGAAGCCGCCATTGGCGTCGATCCACGGACCGGCGACGCGCGAGGCGCCGAGGGGACGGAAGCGAACACCGACGGTGCCCATGAAGGCGCTTCCCGTCGACTGCTTCGCGACGTTCGGATCGGCAGGCGCGGCGCCCGCGGCGAGCACGAGCGCTCCGCCGGAGGCCTGCACGCCCACGACGTTTCCGACGGCGAGCTCGACGGTGCCCGAGCCACCGCCGCCGGTGCCGAACTCGGACTGCTGGGTACCGCCCACGGCATGAGCTGCGCCGGCGGTAACGTGGACGCGAGCTTCGTCGGCGGCTGCCGGGGAAGCCCACGCAAGGGCTGCGAGGATGATGACTGTTCGGTTTCTCACGCCTGACTAGAACGGCACCTCGCGGGGCCCGTTCAGGGGCAGCGTGACGATCTCGTCAGCCGGAGGTGCGAGGATCGGTGACGAGCAGCGCAAATACCGCGTGGTCGAGCCAGCGGCCGTTGCACCGCTCGGCCTGCCGCGCGATGCCTTCGAAGCGGAATCCCAGGCGCCGGATGACGCCGAGCGACGCATGATTGTCGGTCGCTGCCGCCACGCGTACCCGATGTGCGTTCACCGGGCCGAACGCCCAATTCAGTACGGCCCGGCCGGCCTCCGTCATCAGGCCCCGGCCCGAAGCATCGATACGGAGCCAGTATCCGAGCTCGACGCTCTCATGGAGGTGAGCGAAGGCCTCGAGGCCGATCACCCCTAGAAAGCGGTTGTTCGTGCGATCGCGGATCGAGAATCGACAGGCGCGCGCGGCGTCCCAATCCGCGGCGCTCGCCTCGGAGTAGCGGCCGCTCGCCTCGAGGTCCGTGTTGAACGGCACCCACGGGAGCCACGGCTCGAGATGCGCGCGCGAGCTCTC
>JAXDMI010000250.1:0-2731 GCA_034666145.1 Myxococcales bacterium
GGTCGAAGACCTGGCCGCCCACCACGACGCGCACGACGCCGAGCAGGCGACCCGAAACGTCGGGGTTGTTCTGGGCTGCGTTTTGCATGTGTTGGAACCTAAGACCGATTCCAGGCTGTGCAAGTTCGGATTTGTGAACGAATCCGCTGGATTTTGCTGCAACTCAGCCTGTCCGAGGACGAACGCCCAGCGGTGCTCGATCCTTCCGTGACATCGGATCTGCGTCTGACCTACCACGATCTACGGGCGAGCCCGTCGTTGGGTTTCGGCCGTTTCGTGTGAGCGCGAGCGGTGTATCCTCGCCAGCCCCGCGAGCGGCCCGAGGAGAAAAAAGAACGTGCAGGCAGGCAACCCCCTCCGTCGTGGACTGGTCGAGGATCGGACCGGCGACCCATGCGCTGTCGTCATCTTCGGAGCGTCCGGAGACCTCACGCGGCGCAAGCTGATGCCCGCGCTCTACAACCTGGGCGTCAGCCGCTCGCTGCCGAGCGGCTTTGCGGTGGTCGGCGTCGCTCGTCGCGAAAAGACGAACGAGCAGTTCCGGGCCGACATGAAGGTCGCCGTCAGCTCCTTCTCGCGACGCAAGCCCATCGACCCCGCGATCTGGGAGGACTTCGAGCGTGGCGTCAGCTACGTCCCCGGCACCTTCGAGGACCCGAAGACGTATGCGGACCTGAAGGCTCATCTCGAGCAGCTCGACGCCGAGCGGGGCACCGCCAAGAACCGCCTCTACTATCTCGCGGTCTCGCCGAGTGAGTTCGGCGTGATCATGAAGAACCTCAAGGAGGCCGGCCTGGTCGCCACTCCGTCGACGAGCGGGCCGTGGACGCGCGTCATCATCGAGAAGCCCTTCGGTCACGACCTCGCCAGCGCGAAGGAGCTCAACGAGACGGTCGCCGAGACCTTCCACGAGTCGCAGGTCTTCCGCATCGATCACTACCTCGGCAAGGAGACGGTCCAGAACCTCCTCGTCTTCCGCTTTGCGAACAGCCTCTTCGAGCCGATCTGGAACCGCGAGCACGTCGACCACGTGCAGATCACCGTCGCCGAGGAAATCGGCGTCGAAGGTCGCGGCAAGTTCTTCGAGCAGACCGGCGTCACGAAGGACATCGTCGAGAACCACTTGATGCAGCTCCTCTGCCTCACGGCGATGGAGCCGCCGATCTCGCTCGCCGCCGATGCGGTGCGCGACGAGAAGGTGAAGGTCCTCCGCTCGCTGCGGCGCATGGAGCGATCCATGGTGCAGGACAACGTGGTGCGCGGGCAGTATGGGCGCGGCTACGTGAAGGGCGAAGAGGTGCCCGCCTATCGCGAGGAGCCGGACGTCGCGAAGGACTCGCGCGTCGACACGTTCGTGGCGATGCGCGTGCACGTCGACAACTGGCGCTGGGGCGGCGTCCCCTTCTACGTGCGCGCGGGAAAGCGTCTCGCGCGCCGCGTCACCGAGATCGCGCTCCAGTTCAAGAAGGTGCCGCACGGCCTCTTCCGCGCGCCCGATGGTGGGATCTCGCCCAACGTCCTGACGATGCGGATCCAACCCGACGAGGGCATCGCGCTCCGCTTCACCACGAAGGAGCCGGGCCAGGCCACCATCCTGCGCGACGTGGCGATGGACTTCCGCTACGGCGCGGCGTTCGGATCGAACACGCCCGAGGCCTACGAGCGCCTCCTCCTCGACGCGATGCGCGGAGAGGCGACGCTCTTCACGCGCCGCGACGAGGTCGAGGAACAGTGGGCGTTCATCGACGCCGTCTTCGATGCATGGCGCGCCGAGGCCAATGCGCCTCCGCCGATCTACCCCGCGGGCACGTGGGGCCCGGAGCAGGCCGACGATCTCCTCGCACGCGACGGGCGGCGCTGGAGGAGGCCGTGACGAGCCCCGCCGGCGGCGGCACGACCAGCACGCTGATCGGCCGCCTCGAGAACGAGCTGCGCGATCTCTGGAAGGAGCCGGAGGATCCCTCCGCGCTTCCGAAGTCGCGCGTGTGCATCATGAACCTCGAGGTCGTGGCGGCCTCGCACGAGCTGCTCGAGCGCTATACGCCCGTCATCGACGAAGTGACCGCGAGCATCCCCTCCCGCGTCATCATGGCGTCGATCGAGCCCGATGCGCCGGGCGACGAGATCACCGGCAGCGCGACCGCGGTGTGCTCGATCGCAGGTGGTCGCAACATCTGCTCCGAGCGCATCACACTGAAGGCCACGGGCAACGCGTGCGCGCGCTCCGCGAGCGCCATCGAGGCGTTCCTCGTTCCGGAGATCCCCACCGCGCTCGTGTGGCTCGGGCGTGTGCACGTCGACGATCCCGTCTTCGAAGATCTCGCGAACGACGCGCATCGCATCATCCTCGACAGCATGTACACGTCGCTGGCGTCGCTCCTCAACGTCGTGTCGTGGGCCCGCACGCAGGTCAACGCGCCGGAGATCTCCGACATGGCGTGGACGCGTCTCGCCTCGTGGCAAGAGATGACGGCGCGCTTCTTCGATCATCCCGATTGCCGACCGCTCGCGGCGAAGATCACCAAGATCACGCTGCGCCAGGCCTCGGAGCCCGGCGAGCGTCTCGGTCCCGAGCCCGCGCTCCTGCTCGGCTGGATCGCGACGCGGCTCGAGTGGAAGACCTTGCGCCTCGGCGGGAGGACACGCTTCAAGCGCCCCGACGGCGGCACCGTGACGTTCGACATCGGCGCGGTTCCACTCCCGAAGGGCGTCGCTCCGCAGACGCTCGCGG
>JAXDMI010000251.1:0-10766 GCA_034666145.1 Myxococcales bacterium
CAGACGCAGTTCGAGGACTCGACCCAGCCGGCGAAGACCTCGGTCCAGGACTGGGCAGGGCAGGCGATCACGATCACCAACGACGGCGTCAATCCGCTGAGCGGCACGGGCGGCATCGAGGTGACCACCTCACCCACCGCAACGAAGATCACGGCCTCCGCCGTCTTCGCGGCGCACGCCGACGACGACAAGAAGGCAGACGCCGACGCGACGATCAAGGATCTGCTCGGGACCTTCGTCATCGAAGAGTCCGCGAACGGCATCACCGTGAAGTGCGGTCACGGCAACGCGCACGGCACGTCGAACGCGGCCGGCTCCGGCTGCAAGATCATCCGCGTCACCATCCCGGCCGGTAGCGCGACCCAGCCGCTCGACCTCACCATCGGCGGCGGTAACGGCGACATCCACCTGTCGGGCGACGAGACGACCGTCACCAAGCTCCTCGTCTCGAACAACGGGATCGGCGATGTCACCGTCAAGACGAAGACCGTCCCCGGCGCGACGCTCGACATCCACGGTGACGGCGCCGTCGCGGTCGCGCTCCCCGCCGACTTCTCGACGCAAGCAGTCGACATCCGCGTCGACGAGGCGGACCCGGCGAAGGCCGCCGCGCGCCTCCACTCCGAGTTCACGGACCTCAACAGCGGGTCGCCCTATCCGGCGTCCGGCGCCACCCCGACCGCGATCATGAAGCTGACCGTCCAGTCGACCGGCCCGTTCGACAGCGACACGATCACCATCAGCAAGTTCTAGAAGCTCCCGTTCTAGAGGCTCCTCGCACGAGCCGCACGCGCTACGCTTCCAGCCATGAAGGCCGGTCGCGTAGCGCTGTTTTGTGCGCTGGCGTCTTGCCACGGCCAGTCGGTCAGCGACCGCAGCAACTTCGTGGAGGACGGCGTCCAGCAGGTCTCCGACACCACCTGGAACGGAGAGCGCATCGAGATCGACAACGCCGGCGTGACGGCCAGCGGAGGCCTCGCGCTTTCGGCCATCGCCACCGATCGCGTGAGCGCGACGGCGCGCATGCTGGCCGTCGCGAACACCACCGACAAGGCCAGCGCCGACCTCACGATCACCGCGGCCACCAACACCTTCCTCGTCACCACGGCCGCCGGCGTCACCTCGGTGCGCTGCGGGCACGGCACGCAGAACGGCAGCGCGACTGCCGAGGAGTCGGGATGCGACGCGCTCGACGTGTCCGTGCCGGTCGGTAAGACGGACAAGCGCTTGGCGCTGGCGGCGCGCTCCGGGAACGGCACGGTCGTCGTCGCGTGCGACGCCGCACAGCTTGCGGAGCTCACGCTCTCTGCCAGCCACGGGACCGTCGACGTGAAGACCGCGACGACGCAGGGCGCGACCATCACCGTCGTGAGCGAGACGGGCGACGACGTCACGCTGCGTCTACCCGCTGACTTCCAGGCCGATTCCATCGTGCTCGACGGCGCCGCCGACAAGATCGACACGTCGGCGTTCCCCGATCTCCAGACGGGCAAAGGCCGCGGGCAGGTCGGCGCGGGCGCGAAGCTCATCACCGTCCGGTCGCGCACGGCGGGCGACGCGGGCGGAGTCGGCGGCCGCATCGTGCTCGTGCGGCAGTAGCGCTTCAGCGCTTCAGCGCTTCAGCGCTTCACTTCACGCGGGCGATCGCGTCGATCTCCACGCGGGCGCCCTTCGGCAGCGCGGAGACCTGCACCGTCGCGCGCGCGGGAGGCGCCGACGTGAAGCGCTTCGCGTAGGTCTGGTTGACAGCCTGGAAGTCGCCGAGATCGACGAGGTAGATCGTGGTCTTCACGACATCGCCGAACGCGCATCCCGCAGCAGCGAGAACCGCGCCCAGGTTGTCGAGCACGCGCTCGGTCTGCACGGCGATGTCGCCCGTGACGAGCTCGCCGGTCTTCGGGTCGATCGGCACCTGACCGCTCAGGAACACGAGGTCGCCTGCATGGATCGCCTGGGAATAAGGGCCGATGGCGGCAGGAGCGTCGGCAGTGGAGATGGCCTTCATCGCGAGCACTCTCGCACGCCACGGCTTCCGGCGACAAGCCGCGGCGGGGTGCCTGCGCGCCGCGATGCTAGGCTGGCGGGAGATGCGCCGCGTTCGCCTGCTCGTGACCTCTACCGCAGCGGCTCTCTCGTTCGCCTTCGCGGCCCTCGCGGGATGCGGGTCATTCGAGGGTGCTCCGGCCGAGGTCGGCGCCGAAGCAGCGAGCGAGGCCGCGGTGGTGGAGACCGGCGCCGTCGACACCAGCCGACCCGACGCGACGGCGCCCCGCACGCTCACGCCGATCTACGCGCGCAGCTACGGCAGCACGGTCGACGGCGGTCCCGGCACCGCCGTCCCGACGGGCATGCTGGTCGACACGAGCGGCGGCGTGATCATCGCGGGCAGCTACGCGGACGGGCCGATCGACGTCGGCAACCATGCGCTTCCGGCGCCGGTCGGCGGCGACGCATTCCTCGTGCAGCTCGACGGCTCGGGCGACCACGTCGCGTCGAGCGTGTTCGGAGACGGTGCGCTGCAGATGGGCGGGGAGGTGGTGGGCTCGGGCTCGAGGCTCTTCGCGAGCTATTACTTCGGCGGCACGATCTTCTTCGACGCCGATGCCGGCGCGAAGGCGGTCAGTCAGGGCGTCGGAACGAACGCGAACTCGGCGACCGCGCGCTTCGGGCCTCCGTTCCAGTTCGGTGACTCGTACTCGTTCACCAGCGGAGACGCGACGCGGATCACGCATCTCGCGGCCGGCGCATCGGGCTCGGTGATCACGTTCGGCGATTGGAAGAACGCCATCAAGCCGCAGAGCTTCGGCTCGAGCCAATCTCGCAACAACGCCTTCCCCGGTCTCGTCATCGCCCGGATCCTGGGAAGCGGCGTCGACATCGCTCGTGCCGATTATTGCCCTGCCATGGCGTCGTGCTTCGCGAGCGCGCTCGGCTCCAACACCGCCGGCGAGGCGCTCGTGGGCGGGCATTTCACGGGGACCATCACCGGCTTCGACGGCGGCGCCGACGTGACGGCGCCCTCCAACGACGACGACGCGTACCTCATGAAGCTCGACCCGTCGTTGAACCCGCAGTGGCTGTTGTCGTTCGGCGGCCTCGGCTCACAGGAGGTCACGGCCATCGCCGCCGTTCCCGCGACGAGCGACTTCGTCGTGGCCGGGATCTTCCACAATGCATTCACCGTCGCGGGTCAGGCACCCATGCCGGCGGCGGACGGCGGCTACGACATGTTCGTCGTGCGCGTGGACGGCACCGGCAAGGTAGTGTGGGCGAAGACCTTCGGCGGCGGCGGCGACGACATCGTCCGCGCGATCACCGTCGACAAGGACGCGAACGTCTTCCTGGTCGGCGACTTCCACGGACCGAACCTCAGCTTCGGCGGCGACGTGCTCGTCAACGCCGACGCGGCGGTGGGGCGCGGGACGACGGACGTGTTCCTCGCGTGGCTCGACGGAGCCGGAAAGCACGTCTACAGCAGCGCGTTCGGCTCGACGGGGAAGGAATCGCCCGTCGCCGTGGGCGTCGACGGCTCCGGAAATATCCTCGTGACGGGCTCGTTCGACGAGGCCATCGACTTCGGCGCCGGCGAGGTGCGCGGGACCGGCGCGACGAACATGTTCGTCGCGCGTCTCGCGCGCTGAGCTAGAGCGACTGACGGCCGGCGAGCGCACGACCCATCGTGATCGGGTCGGCGTACTCGAGATCGCCGCCGTGCGGCACGCCGCTCGCGATGCGTGTCATCGCGACACCGAGCGGTGCGAGCTCGCGCTTGAGCAAGAGCGCCGTGGCCTCGCCGTCGACGCTGGGCGGCGTTGCGACGATCACCTCGGTGACGCCGTCCCCCTTGATCTGCGCGACGAGACGCGGCACGGGCAGCTGCTCGGGGCCGATGCCTTCGAGCGGCGAGAGCAGGCGTCCCAGCACGAAATAGCGTCCGCGCATCGCGCCGGTGCGCTCGATCGCCATGAGGTCGTGGACGCGACCCACCACGCAGAGGATGCGCGGGTCACGCTTCTGATCCTGACAGATGTCGCAGGTCACGAGCTCGCCGGGGCGGACGTCCTTCGGCACCTCGGCGACGTTTCCGCAGCGGTCGCACGGACGCAGCTCGTCGTGCAGCGTCGAGAGCTCGAGCCCGAGGTCCTTCGCGATCTGCGGATCTGCGGTGAGCAGATGCAGGACGTAACGCTGCGCGGTCTTCTCGCCGACGCCGGGAAGGCGCGACAGGAGCGACACGAGCCGCCGGATCTTGGGTGAGTGCTGCATGGCGATGGGCGAGGTCGTGAAGCGAGGGCGAAGACGAGGCCGGGCGGCCGCTCAGATCATGCCCGGGATCTTCGCTCCGCCGGTGACCTTGGCGAGCTCCGCTTCCATGTCCTTCTCGGCCTGCTCGAGCGCGGTGTTGATCGCGGCGCACGCGCTGTCGAGCGCCAGCTCCATGCCTTCGGCCTTCAGGAACTCGGGATCGATCTCGATGCGCGAGACCTTGCCTGCGAGCGTGACGGTGGCCTTGACCTTGTCACCGACCGCGCCGGCGGAGACCTCCTTGTCTCCGCACTCCTTCTTGATCTGCTCGATTTTGCGCTGCATACGCGCCGCCTGGCGCATCAGCTCGTTCATACCGCCGTTGAACTGACCCATGACTCATTCCTCCTGCGCGGGAACTTTGACGTCCTTGAGCTCCGCATCGAAGAGGGCAATCGCCTTCTGTACGAGCGGATGATTCGCTACGAGCGCGCGCGCTTCGAGATACGCCGCCTTCTTCTTCGCGGCGTCGAGCGACGCGACGCTCGCGCCTTTGCTGCCGTGCGCCGACATGTCGAAGACGACCTCGGGCGGCGCCATTCCGCCGAAGAACGCTTGCGCCGTCTCGATGAGCACGGTCCGCGCGTCGCTCTCCGCGGCGCGACCGTCCTCGAACGAGTTGGGCTCGAAGCCGAGGACGATGCGGTCACGCGTCACCATGTTCGGCGCAGCGAGCTCGAGCGTCGCAGCGATGGCCGGCCTCGTCGTCTTGATGCGCGCGATCAGCGCGCGCCAGGTCTCGACGCGCTCGTTGCTCGCCGACGGGGTCGACTCGGTGACGGCGCTCGCCGGGATCGGCGTCGGCTCCGGCGTCGCCGACGACACGTCGATCTCCGGGTCTTCGGCGAGGGCGAGCGCTCCGCTCGTGTGCGGCTGGCTCACGAGACGCGCGGCCGATGCCGGCGGCGGAGGCACGACGCGAGCCGTCGCGGGCGGCGTCGCGGTCGCGGTCGCGGTCGTCGACGCGGTCGGCATGCCCGCCGAGGTTTGCGCGCCCGCCTGCACCTGCGCCTGCACCTGCGGCGGTGCCGCGAAGGCGCTCGCTTGAACGCTAGGCTCGCGGCTGCGTCCACCCGAGCCCGAGCCGGAGCCCGAGCCGGAGCCCGACCCCGCACCGGAGCCTCCACCGCGCGGCGGCGGCGGAGCGCCCGTCGCGAGACGCTTCTCGAGATCGGCGAGCCGACCGAGGAGGTCATCGAGCGGGAGCAGCTGTGGACGGCGCGCCAAGCGCACGAGCGTCATCTCGAGCGCCGAGCGGACCTGGCCGCTCTTCACGATCTCGTCGAAGCCCTTCGAGAGCCCGGAAAAGAGGCGCGTCAGGTCATCCGTGTCGCTCTTCTTCGCGAGCGCGAGGACGTCGGCGACCTCTTCGTCCGCGAGGTCGAGCAGCTCGCGGGCTTGCGCCTCCGTGCAGACCTTCGCGACCACGACGTTGCGCACGTGATGGAGGAGATCACGACACAGGTGCACGAGATCGAAGCCCTGACGCGACACCGCGTCCAGCACCTCGAGCGTGGTGGGCGCGTCGCCGCCGAGAATGGCGCCCGTCAGCTTCGTGAGGATCTCGCGATCGGCGACGCCGAGGACGCGGGCCACGTCCTCCGCGGAGATCGTGGTGCTGCCGTAGGCGATCATCTGATCGAGCAGGCTCATCGCGTCGCGCATCGAGCCCGCCGCCTCGCGCGCGAGGATCGAGACCGCGCTGTCGTCGGCCTTCAGGTCCTCCCGACCGAGGACGTCCTTGAGGCGCGCCGCGATCTGCTTGGCGCTCACGAGCTTGAAGTCGTAGCGCTGGCAGCGGCTCAGGATGGTGACGGGGACCTTGTGCACCTCGGTCGTCGCGAAGATGAACTTCACGTGCGGCGGCGGCTCTTCGAGCGTCTTCAAGAACGCGTTCCAGGCCGCGTTCGAGAGCATGTGGACCTCGTCCACGATGTAGATCTTGAAGCGATCGCGCGCGGGCCGGAAAGCGAGACCTTCCTGGAGGCGGCGGACCTCGTCGACACCGTTGTAGCTGGCGGCGTCGATCTCCTGGACGTCCATGTCGACGCCGGCGGCGATCTCGGTGCAGGCCGCGCACGTCTGACACGGGGTGGCGGTCGGGCCGGTCGCGGGCTTCCCGTTCTTGGCGTCAGGGCCGAGGCAGTTGAGGCACTTGGCCAGGATGCGAGCGCTGGTGGTCTTGCCGACGCCGCGCACGCCGGTGAAGAGGAACGCGTGCGCGACGCGGTTCTGCGCGATGGCGTTCGCGAGCGTCTTCGTGACGTGCTCTTGACCGATCAAGTCCTCGAAGGACTGCGGCCGGTACTTGCGAGCGAGAACGAGATAGCTCACCGCTGCGTTGAGTAGCGCAACGGCCATGCCCCGTCGACAGTCAACGGTCGGCGCGCGGTTCGGCTTGTCGCGGCAAGCGCGGCTACGTAGCATCGATGGGCAATGATTCGCGTCCTGTGGGTTCTCGCCGGGTTCGCAGCGCTCGTCGCGGTACCGTCGGCGTGCTCGAAGTTCAGCGCGTCGAGCTCGGACGAGCCAGCGGATGCAGGAGTGGACGTCGCGACCGCCGCCGAGGGCAGCGCGCCAACGCTCGAGCATCGCGTGTACGTCTTCGGCGGAGTGACGTCGGGCACGGCGCCGATTACGAGCGCCTATGTCTCGGTGGTGAGCGCAAACGGCGATCTCGGCAACTGGACCAAGCTGCCGCCGCTCGACGAGAGCCGCTACGCCGCCGTCTGGGCGCAGGTCGGCGATACGCTGGTTGCGGTCAGCGGAACCGTGCAGCAGAGCCCGTTCTCTCGGTCAGGCGAGCGCACGACGCTACCTCACGCCGCCGAGCCGGCGACGGCGTGGACGACCACCACGCCGATGGCGACAGGACGCGACCATGCCGCGGCGATGGTTCGCGGGAACAGCCTCTACGTGAGCGGCGGAAAGAACGCCGCCGGTGCGGTGCCCAACGTCGAGCGGTACGACACGACGCACGACAGCTGGGTCGGCGCCGGACCGATGCCCGTCGGCGTCGTGGGACACGCCACGCTGGTCCGAAAGGACGCCGCTTATGTCGTAGGCGGCGACCGCCTGGGCACGAGCGGCCCGACGACATCCATCTCGAAGGCTTCGTTCGCGGACGACGGGAGCCTCTTGGCGTTCATGCCCGGCGGCGCTCTCCAGGCGCCGCTCGCGTACCACTCCGTCGCCGTCGTCGAGCCGTGGCTGTTCACGATCGGCGGCGCCACGGCGACCTCCGCCGTGCCCGCCGTCTCGCGCGGCACGTTCGACGCCGCCGGCTCGGTCTCGGCGTGGGAGTCGAAAGCTTCGCTTCCGCTTCCAGGCACCCAGGCCGGCCTCGCCGACGCCTGCACGGTCGTCCTCGACCGTACCATCTACGTGATCGGTGGACGCGACGGCGTCGCCGCGCCGTCGTCGAAGCCCGACGTCTACGTCGGGCGCGTCGACGACGTCGGCGTCGTCACGTGGACGAAGGGGCCGCTGCTCCCCGAGGCGCGCTACGCCCTCGGGTGCGCGATCAGCCCTTCTTCAGCTCCGTGACGAGCTCGGGGACGGCCGTGAAGAGATCGGCGACGAGGCCGTAGTCGGCGACCTGGAAGATCGGCGCGTCCGGATCCTTGTTGATGGCGACGATCGTCTTCGAGCCCTTCATGCCGGCGAGGTGCTGGATGGCGCCCGAGATGCCGATCGCGAAGTAGAGCTTCGGCGCGACGACACGACCGGTCTGACCGACCTGCAGCTCGGGCGGCGCGTAACCGGCATCGCAGGCGGCGCGGCTCGCACCGACGGCGGCGCCGAGAAGACCCGCGAGAGGATCGAGGACCTCGGCGAACTTCTCCTTGAGCGCGCGGCCGCCGGAGACGATGACCTTGGCCTCACCGAGATCGGGACGCTCGCTCTTCGCCTCGCCGAGCGCGACGAACTCGACGCGCTCCGCCGCGGGATCCTTCGCGGCGAGCGGGGCGTCCTCGAGGGGGCTCGCGCCGCCGGATGCTTCGGCGGGCGCGAACTCGCTCTGACGAACGCTCACCACCTGCACGGGCGTGACGAGCTCGGCGGTCGCGAACGCATTGCCGGCGAAGACCGGGCGCTGGTAGACGAGCTTGCCGCCGTCGGCCTTCACGCCGCGGATGTCCGGCACGTAACCGGCGCCGAGCTTGGCAGCCACGCGCGGCGCGACGTCCTTGCCGAAGGAGCTAGCGCTCACGGCGATGACGTCGAAGCCGCCCTTCTTGGCGACGTCGGCGATGGTCGGAGCGAAGCGCTCGGCCACCTGGTTCGCGAGATAGGCATCGTCGACGACGATGACCTTGGCCGCGCCGTAGGTGGTCACCTCGGCAGCGGCTGCCTTGGCGCCCTGACCGGCGACGAGGATGGAGAAGGGAAAGCCGGTCTTCTTCGCGAAGGCGATCGCGGAGTGCGTCGACTTGCGGATGTGACTGTCGTGGAGCTCGGCGATGACGAGGACGTTGGACATGATTTTCTCGTCTTCCTCTCAGAGAGCCTTGGCTTCGGACTTGAGCTTCTCGACGAGCTCGGCGACGTTCTTGACCTTGATTCCGGCCTTGCGCGCCGGCGGCAGCTCGAAGCCCGTGTACTTGATCTTGAGCGCGGTGTCGGCGCCGACGAGATCGGCGAGCTTCATCTCGACGAGCGGCTTCTTCTTCGCGGCCATGATGGCCATGAGCGCGGCGAAGCGGACGCCGTCGGCATACGTATGCGAGTCGGCGGTGTGCTTCGACTTCACGCTCTTGGGCGCGACGATGCGGAGGTCGACGGTGATGACCGCGGGGAGGGTGAGGCGCAGCGAGATGGTGCCGCCGTCGACCTCGCGCACGACGAGGAGAGACTTGTCGTCCTCGCTCGTGATGCTGCCCGCGAACGTGGCCTGCGGCCAGCCGAGGTACTCGGCGACGAGCTGTCCCACCTGGTTCGAGTCGCCGTCGACCGCCTGCTTGCCGGCAAGGATGAGGTCGGGCTTCTCCTTCTCGACGATCGCCTTGAGGGCGCGCGCCACGATGTCACCGTCGAGCTGATCGTCGGTGGCGTCGACGCGGATGGCGCGATCGGCGCCGGTGGCGAGAGCGCCGCGGAGCGTTGTCTCCGTCTCCTTGGGGCCGAACGTGACGACGACCACTTCGCCCTGGCGGGCCTTCGGATTCGCGCCGTTCTCGGTGAGGCGGAGCGCCGTCTCGACCGCGTACTCGTCGAACGGGTTGGGCTTCCACTCGAGACCCGTGGTCTCGAGCTTGCCTGCGTTGACCTTCACCTTGTTGGCGTTGTCCGGGTCGGCGACCCGCTTGAGCGGCACGAGAATCTTCATGGGGGCGAACGCCTGCGTGAGGAGTGGAGGGGGGCCGGGGGAATGAAGAGAGAGGAGAGTCGCCAGTCAATGAATGGCGATTCAGTTCCGCGCAGTTTTAGGGAGCGATGCGCCCGGTGTCAACGGGGGTATCGCGGCCCTCGAACGCGGTAGACTGGGCGGCCCCATGTTGACGTGCGACTTCCTAGTCATCGGCAGCGGTATCGCCGGGCTGTCGTTCGCGCTCGAAGCGGCCGCCCACGGCGACGTCATCATCGTCACGAAGCGTGCACGCGACGAGTCGAACACGAAATACGCGCAGGGCGGGATCGCGGCGGTGCTCGACAAGGACGACTCCTTCGAGAAGCACGTGAAGGACACGCTCGTCGCCGGCGCGGGCATGAGCCATCTCCGCGCCGTCGAGCTCACCGTGCGCGAAGCGCCCGAGCGCATCCGCATGCTGCAGCAGTATGGCGCGCAGTTCGATCGCGCGCAGGGCGTCGCGCACGCCGACGAGTCGAGCCCGCGCCTCGAGCCGGCAGCGGCAGGCACCGGCCTCGACCTGCATCTCGAGGGCGGCCACAGCGCGCGGCGCATCGTGCACACCGGCGACATGACCGGTCGCGAGGTGGAGCGTGCGCTCGTCGCCGCCGTCTCCAACGCGAAGAACATCCGCGTGCTCGACGAGCACATGGCGATCGATCTCATCACGCTCGCGAAGTACGGGGGCCCCGAGGTCTGCGCGGGCGCGTACGCGTTCGACGTCGGCCACGGCAAGGTCGAGAAGGTCCTCGCTCGCGCGACGTTGCTGGCCACCGGCGGCGCCGGGAAGGTCTACCTCTACACGACGAACCCCGACGTCGCGACCGGCGACGGCGTCGCGATGGCCTTCCGCGCGGGCGCGGAGGTGGCGAACATGGAGTTCTACCAGTTCCATCCGACGTGCCTCTTCCACCCGCAGGCGAAGAACTTCCTCATCTCCGAGGCGCTGCGTGGCGAGGGCGCGATCTTGAAGCGGCTCGACGGCACGCCCTTCATGAAGGAGTACGACGCCCGCGCCGAGCTCGCGCCGCGTGACATCGTCGCGCGCGCCATCGACCACGAGATGAAGCGCAGCGGCGCCGAGCACGTCTACCTCGACATCACGCACAAG
>JAXDMI010000252.1:0-10825 GCA_034666145.1 Myxococcales bacterium
TCGAACGTCTGCACGACGTGGGGGCTCTTCACCTGCGAAGCAGCGGCGGCCTCGCGCGAGAAACGATCTTGCGCTTCCTTGTTGCTCTTGAGGCCGGTCGCGATGAACTTGACGACGACCTGCGTGCGCAGCGCGAGATGCTCGGCGACCCATACCGCGCCCATGCCGCCTTCGCCCAACGGGCGAACCAGCTTGACGCTCGGCGTCACCATCATCCCCGCGAAGGCCTCGGACACCTGACAAAGGATGCGTGAGCCAACGATCTTCCGCAACTACTTTGGCCCTGAAAACGCGGGGTCGCGTCTCGACTCGTCCCGCCTCGTCCCGTGTAGGAGCCTTGCGGGAACGCCCCATGACTCGGCGGTCATGGCGATGGCACAGCGTGGCGCTCGATCCATCGTCAAATCGGCGATGCACGGGTGAGCCGAGGCTGGCGCGACGAATGCTACGTTGGAGAGCATGACGCGGACGCAGACGACGCTCGGTCTCTTGCTCGCGGTCTCCGGCGCCCTCTACGCATGCGGGCAAGCCGGGCTGAGCGGCTTCGACGTGCCGACGGGCACCGAACGCAACCCGTCCGCGGACGCCGGCGGCTTCGGCGCGACCGCGCCTGCTCCGTCCGCAGGCGCCGACGGCCTCGTCCCGGTCGACAACGCCGTCATCCTCGTCCACGCCGCGAAGGCGCAGTCGTTCCGACTCTGCTTCGAGAAGGAGACCGATCGTCTCCCGCAGCCCGACTCCGACGTGATGCCCGAGGCGAACGTCGTCGGCGTCGAGGTCGGCGCGGCCGTCCGCCTGGGTCCGCTGCGCGGCGCGCCCGGGCAGGTCATCCTCTTCGAGGAGCCGCTCATCCGGCCGTTCTATCCGCAGTTCGGCGGCGCAGGCTCGGGGCCCTCGTGCAAGAACCTGCTCGAGAACATGAACCTCAAGCAGCTCGGACAGACGATCGGCACGATCACCACCGATCTCTCGAAGGGCGTTCACCTCGTGGTGGTGCGCGGCTGCACGAGCGATTCGCTCATCTCCAAGCACAGCGTGGCCGAGTGCGGTTCGGACTGGACGGCGATGAACGGCAACCTCGGCGTGACCGAGATCACGCTCTCCGGCGCGCAGCGTCCTTCGGCCGGCATCCTTCCGGCGCAGGTCGTCAACCTCTCGCAGCCGCTCGAAGGCTCGCGCGGCGCGCGCAACGTGCTCGTGAGCTTCGGCGATCTCTCGACGCCGGGCGCGTCGACCGCGGCCGTCGCGAGCAGCCCGCAAGTGTTCGGCGCTGCGGAGCCGTTCCAGCCGCAGCCGCTCGCCTATGACTCCGCCGACATGGCGGTCTACGAATCGCACGGCTTCCGCGTGAGCCTCGAGGCCGCCGCAGGTGCGGGCGGCGACGCCGGCGCGACGACGTTGCTCGACGAGTCGCTCGCGCGGATCCAGAAGCTCTCCTCACCGCGCGACGTGCCGTCCACGTACTACGCGGCGGCCTCCAACTACGCGCTGCTCCTGCTCGGCGATCCCAACGCGAAGCTCGGCGACGGCGGGCCCGATCTCGATGATCGTCGCAACCTCCATTTCCTCGCGGTCCCGGTGATCGAGCCGAAGACCGACGGCGGCGCGGACAGTGACGCCGGCAACGGCAACGGCGGCGGCGCGCTCGACGGCGGCGCGGCACCGACGACGCCGTAAAACAAGGCTGATCGTGATGATCGCTGCTATCGTGAACGCGTGCGCAAGCTAGCTCTCTGGGGCATCGGGCTCGGGCTCGCGAGCGGCATCGGCGCCGTGCTCGCGTTGGCCGCATGCTCGTCCACGACGACCGCGGCCGACGTCACGCCTGGCTTCAACGACAGCGGCGCGCGCGAGGGCGGCACCACGGCGGACGGAGGCTCGTTCTCCGACGCGGGCGTCGCGACGCCTTCGACGTTGATCGAGGCGAATGCGCTCGTCCTCGTCCATGCTGCAGCGTTTCCGGCGTTCCGCGTGTGCTTCGAAGGAGCGACCGGCGATCAGCCACAACCGAGCGTCGATCTGATGCCGGACTCGAACGTGGTGGGCGTCGACGTCGGCACCGCGGTCCGCCTCGCGGCGCGTCCGGAGAAGCTCGGGCACGCGTTCGTGTTCCCCGAGTCGGTGCTGCGTCCGCTCTATCCTCAGGCCGGCGGAGGCGGTCCTTCGTGCGAGCAGCTCCTGAACGGCGCGATCAAGCAGTTCGCGATCGACGTGGGTGCGGTCACGGCCGACGTGTCGAGCGGCGTGCACGCGCTCGTCCTCACGGGATGTCGCGCGGCGAGCGTCGACCCCGTGGCATCGAAGGATCGCTGCGGCGCCGACTGGGCTCCCGCGACGGGCAACCTCGCGCTCGCCACGCTGACGCTCATGGCGTACGCGCGCGCCGGCGACACGCGGCTCCCCGTGCAGCTCGTGCAGCTCTCGCCCGCGCTCGACCGGCTCGCATCGGGTCGTGCACTGGGTCTCGCGTTCGGCGTGCTCGACGGAGGCGCTGCGGGGGCCGCGCCGTCACCGTTGGTCGAAGGCGCCGTGCCGTTCGGCGAGGCCGTGCCGAATCCGCCGGCCGTCCTCGATTACGCGGCGTCCGACGTCGCTTCGTACGCGACGAGCGGCGTCTTCGTCACGCTGGGCGGCGCGCTCGACGACGCCGGCATGCCGATCGGTGGAGACGCCGGCGCGCGCGAGGTTCTGATCGCGCAGTCGCTCGCCGACATCCAGAAGCGCTCTTCGTCTCGCTCGTTGCCGTCGGACTGGTTCTCGGCGGCGTCGAGCTACGTCGTGCTGAGCGTCGGCGACACGGATCCGCGCCTCGGCGACGGCGGTCGCGACGACGATCCGCGCCGCGCGCTGCATCTGCTCGCGGTTCCGCTCGCCACGCCGGATGCGGGCACGAGCACCAGCACCACCGACGCCGGCCCCTGAGGGTCGGCGCGTGAAGCGCGTCAGCGCGTCATGGCGCGGTGACCGATGTCCTTGCGGTGATGCTCGCCGCGCCAGTGGATCCGTGACGCCGCCAGATAGGCGACGTCGCGCGCGGCGGCGAAGGACGCCGCATACGCGCCCACGGCGAGCACGCGGCCGCCCGCGGTGACCACGCCGTCGCCTTCGACGGCGGTGCCGGCATGGAACACGAACGCACCGTCGGCGAGCTCGGCCTCGAGGCCCTCGATGCGATCGCCGACGGCGGGCTTCGCGGGATATCCCTCGGCGGCCATCACGATGGCGAGCGCGGCTCCGCTCTTCGTGCGTGCGGACACATTGGAAAGATCGCCACGCGCCGCGGCTTCGAGCAGCTCGAGCCAATCACCGTCGAGCATCGGCACGAGCACCGTCGTCTCGGGATCGCCAAAGCGCACGTTGAACTCGAGGACGCGCGGGACGCCGGCATCGATCATCAATCCCACGAACAGGACGCCGCGAAAGGGCGTTCCCTCGCTCGCCATGCCGCGCAACGTCGGCTCGACGACCGTGCGCATGACGATGTCATGCACGGCCGGAGTCACCACCGGCGCGGGGGCATAGGCGCCCATTCCGCCCGTATTCGGCCCGCGATCGCCGTCGAAGACGCGCTTGTGATCCTGCGCGGCGACGAGCGCAACGGCGCGGGTTCCGTCGCACACGACGTGGAAGCTCGCCTCCTCGCCGGGGAGGATCTCCTCGATCACGACCGTCGTTCCCGCGTCGCCGAACTCGCGCGCCACCATCATGCGGTCGATGGCCTCGACGGCCTCGTCGCACGACGACGCGACGACGACTCCCTTGCCGGCTGCGAGACCGTCGGCCTTCACCACGAGCGGGCGAGCGGCGGCGCGGACGTGCGCCTTCGCCTTCTCGGCGTCGTCGAAGACCGCGAATGCGGCGGTCGGGATGTCGTGACGCTTCAGGAACTCCTTCATGAAGGCCTTCGAGCCTTCGAGGCGCGACGCCGCGCGCGACGGTCCGAACGCGAGGATCGATTTCGCGGCGAGCGCGTCGACGAGCCCGAGCGTGAGGGGCGCCTCCGGTCCGACGACGACGAGGTCGACACGCTCGCGCTCGGCGAGCGCGACGAGGCCGGCGACGTCGTTGACAGCGATGTTCACGTTCCGCCCGATGCGCGCCGTGCCGCCGTTACCGGGAGCGATGACGAGGTCGTGCTCGCGGAGCGCCGTCGCGAGGGCGTGCTCGCGCGCGCCGCTTCCGACGATGAGAATGCGCCGCGGAACGGAGGGAGCCGGGCCTGACATGCTGCGCGGAGTACCACGCGCCGATCTGCGGTACCATCGCGCCGTGGCCGAGAACGTACGCCCCCCCGTCGCCATCCGGATCGTCCGTCCTTACGACACCGAGGACGAGCTGCTCGAGCACGAGCTCGAGACCGTCGGCAAGACCAGCGTGGTGCTGATCGGTGCGCATCCGCGCCCCACAGGCGTCATCCTCCGCTTCGAGGTCACGCTTGCTTCTGGCACGACCGTGCTGCGCGGCGAAGGTCGCGTGCTGGCCCACAAAGAGAACGCGTTTCGCGGTCAGCCGGGCCTGACGCTGCGGTTCACGCGCCTCGATCCGCGCTCCAAGTCGGTCGTCGATCGCGCGACCACGATGCGTGAGTCGCGCTCGATGGGCGACGTGTCGTCGCCGTCGCGGCCCGTGCTCACGGCGCCCGTTGCCGACGGTCCGCTGGCCGATGCGCTGACGGCGTCGACGCCCGCGCCCGCTCCGACTGCTCCCACGTCAGCGAGCCCGAGCGGAGCGCCGTCCGGCGTGGCTTCGAACGCCGATCAGGAAGCAGCGGTAGCGAGCGCACGCGCAGCCGCTCGCGAGAAGGCGAACGCGACGGCGCGCGCGAACGCGAAGCGCACCGGCAGTGGCCGCGCGATGGCGCTCACGCCTCCGCCGGTGCCGGCATCGATTCCCGCCACGGCTCCTGCGCCGGTCATCATGACGGGCGCGCCCGCGTCGGACGTGGTGGCCGACGTCGAGGAGCAAGCCGCGACGCCCGCGCCGACGCCGGTGACGTCCGTGCCCGGCGACGTCGCGGAAGGGCGGCGTGCGGCGCCGGCTGCCCCGGCACGCAGCTCCCCCAACGCCATGCCGTCCCGAAGCGTCACTGCGTCGTCCGATACGCGCACGCGTGGCCCCATCGAAGCGCCGCCGGATCGCGCCGAGCTGCTCGCGCGCCTTCGCGAGAGAGCGCAAAAACTGCCTCCGGAGCGCGTCGAAGCGATCCTGTCCGCGCGTCGCTGACGAGCGGCGTTTCGGCACCTCGTCACACACGGACCGCGCGTCGGACGAGAACCGCGTTCTTCTCGCTTGCTCGACCGAGGCCGCGATACGCTCTGCGCAGGGGATATGGATCCGTCTCAGCTCCAACCTGGTCACCGTTTGGACCGGTACGAGTTGCTGTGCCCGCTGGCATACGGCGGCATGGCCTCGGTGTGGCTCGCCCGTTTCGGCGGCCGGAAGGGATTCGAGCGCCTCGTCGTCGTGAAGATGATCCTGCCGCAGTACTCGCAGGATCCGCGCTTCCAGGAGATGTTCGTCGACGAAGCGCGCATCGCGTCACGCATCGAGCACGGCAACGTCGCGCGCATCGTCGACGTCGGCGAGCAGGATGAGAGCACCTTCCTCGTCATGGAGTGGGTCGACGGTGACTCGCTTTCGAAGGTGGTTCGCGCGGCCGAACAGAAGAAGCAGCGCATCCCGGCGGGCATCGCGCTCCGCGTCTGCGCCGATGCCGCCGCCGGACTCCACGCAGCGCACGTCCTCAAGGAACGGGATGGCACGCTGCTCGGCGTCGTCCATCGTGACGTCTCCCCGCAGAACATCCTCATCTCGAACGCGGGCTCGACGGTGCTCATCGACTTCGGCGTCGCGAAGGCGCGTGACCGCGTCTCGCAGGAGACGAGCGCCGGTCAGCTCAAGGGCAAGATCCGCTACATGGCGCCGGAGCAGGCGCTCGGGCGGAACATCGATCATCGCGCCGACGTCTGGGCGCTCGGCGCGATCCTCTACGAGCTCTTCGCGGGCGTGCCGCCCTACGACGGGCCGAACGAGGTGGCGACGCTCCACAAGCTGACGAGCGGTGCGCTCCCTGCTCCCCTGCCCGCATATGTGGCGCCGCCCATCCGCGCGATGATCGAGCGTGCGCTCGCGTACGAGGCCGATGCTCGCTACGCGTCGGCGCTCGAGCTGAACCTCGCGCTCGAAGCATGCATGCAGGAGATCGGTGAGCCGACGAGCGTCGCCGTCGTCGCGAATTACACCGCGCAGCTCCTCGCCGATCGCAAAGCCGCACGGAAGCGCGCCGTCGACACTGCGCTCGCCGCCGCGCACGCGCGTGATGCCGCCGAGCGCGCGTCGAGCGTGCCGATCTCCGTCGCGCGTCCGCCGGGCTACGTCGCGGCGCCCGGCTCGCATCCCGGCACGGGCTCCAGCTCGGGTTCGGGCTCGCGTTCCGGATCGGGCTCCGGTGCGCCTGGTTCCGGTGGGGGCTCGGGCTCGGGCGGGCCGCCCAGCGTGTCGCTCCCGAGGCCGTCGAGCTCGAGCACGGGTCGCCTGTCCGCGCCGATGCCGTTGCCCATCGCGCCGCCGTCGCACGGTGAGCTCGTCTCGTCGCCCAGCAACATGGGCGTGTCGGGGATCTCCGAGGTGCCGAGCGCAACGAGCTCGGCGACGCTCGGCTCGGCCGCGATGGAGTATCCGCCGCCGGAGCTCATCGACGAAGCGGCGCGACGACGTCGCTTCATGACCGCAGCGATCCTCGGCGTGTCGGTGGCAGCCGGCGTGGTCGGCGCCGTGCTCATCATCAGCACCGCGATCCTGAAGCGCAACGACACCGGCACGAACGGCGCGACGGGCACGTCGCATACGTCGGCGCCGCCCGAGGCCACCGATCCCGCATCGCTCGGCAACAGCGCGCCGACCGGCACGAACGCCGAGCCTCCTCAGCTACCGACGCCGCCGGCCGTCGCCTCCGCGAGCGCGACGACGACGACGACCGGCGCAACGCAACCCCCGGTGTTTCCGACTCCTCCTTCTACGAGCAACAACGGCACCAACGCGGGCGGCAACGGCACGTTCGGCGGCGCAACGTTCGGAGGCAGCAGCGGCACGACGCCGCCTCATCGTCCGCCAGCGCCGCCCGCGACGGCCCCGCCGAAGCCGGCCGTGAAACCGCCCAGTGCCGTACCCACAGGAAAGTCGCCCGACCGCGGCTTCTGATAGGCCTCGCATCGACATGCACCTTCGCCGCCTCTTCACACTCACGCTCATCGCGTCGACGCTGGTCGTCACCGCTGCGACGACGGCCTCGGCCGATCCGAGCCTCTCCGATCGCGAGACCGCCCGCAGCTTGATGGACGACGGCGACGCGAAGCGCGACAAGGGCGACATCAAGGCCGCGCTGAAGAGCTACGAAGCTGCCGACGCGATCATGCACGTGCCGACGACCGGCCTCGAGGTGGCGCGCGCGCAGGAGAAGCTCGGCCTGTTGCTCGAAGCGCGCGAGACGCTCGGACGCGTGAATCGCCTCCCCCCGAAGCCCGGCGAGCCCGCGCCGTTCACGGCCGCGCGCAAGACGGCCGAGACGCTGACCGCCGAGATCGGCGCACGCCTCCCCTCGGTCACCGTGCTCGTGACGAACGCCGACCCGGCGCAGGCGACGGTGGTGGTGTTCGACGGCGAGATCGTTCCGCCCGCCGCGGCCTCGGCACCGCGCAAGGTCAACCCCGGTCGGCATACGGTCGCCGCGCGCTCCGGCTCGCTCGAGCGGAAGCAGGACATCGACGTCGCCGAGCGCGATTCGAAGACGGTGACGATCGATCTCAAGGTCATCGCGCTCGTCCCCCCCGGCGGTGGCAGTGGCGGCGGCGACGAGCCGGTCGCGTCGACGTCGTCTTCCTCGCTGCCGAAGATCCTGATCTACGGCGGCTTCGGTCTCGGCATCGTCGGTGTCGGCGTCGGCTCGGTGACGGGCCTCATGAGCATCTCCCAGGTCAGCGACATCAAGAACGACTGCACGAACAACGTGTGCTCGCAGGCGAGGGCGGGCGACATCGACTCGGCGAAATCGCTGGGGACGATCTCGACGATCGCATTCATCGCAGGCGGCATCGGTGTCGGCGCGGGCGTCGTCGGCCTGGTCCTGCAGAGCAAGCAGTCGAGCACCGAAGCCTCCCCGCCGGCCCCCGCCGGCGCGAGCGCAAAGACCTCGCTGACCATCCGGCCCGACGTCAGCCCGACGTGGCTAGGCGTGCACGGCTCCTTCTGACGACGGGCGCCGCTCCACCAGCAAGCCTGTTTCTCGGATCGTCGGCGACGCCGACGGGTAGCTACCCGAAGGACTTGCGGAACGCGGCTGCGAATTCCTTCGCGAGGGCTGCGTCGATCGAGCCGCCCGGAATACCGCCGGGGCGGAGGGCGCTGCCGACCACGACGCCGTCGGAGGAGGTCGCGAGCGCGGACAGCGTTGCCAGCGTCGCGCCGCTCGCGACGAGGACGGGTTTGCCCGAGGCGCGCTTCACGGCAGCGAGCTTCTCGAGGTCGACGCCCTTGCCGGTGCCCTCGCCCGTCACCAGGACCACGTCGGCCATGCCGCGCTTCGTGAGGTCTTCGACCTCTTGCACGAGCGGTCGCGGCGCACCGAGCGGCGCGGAGTGCTTCACGTCGACGTCCGCCCAGATCGCCACCTGCTCGGCACCCAGCGCGCGTCGCAGACGCAGCGTCCCCGCCGCGTCGCCCTGCACGATGCCCTGATCGGTGACGCGCGCGCCCGTGAGCACGTTGATGCGCACGAAGCTCGCGCCGGTGCACACGGCGATCGACAGCGCGGCCTCGCCGTCGTTGCGCAATACATTGATCCCCAGCGAAACCGCCGGCGCGGCCGCGCGCACGGCAACGGCGCACGCGGTCATCGCCGCGATCGTCACCGCCGGGACCTTCGTCGCGAAGAACGGCGCATCGCCGAAGTTCTCGACGACGATCGCGTCGTAGCCGGCCTCTGCGAGGATCCGCGCATCGTTCGCCGCTTCACGCGCGCACTCGGCGGCGGTCAGCGTGGAGCGCGGGCTGCCCGGCAGCGCAGGTAGATGAATGACCCCGACGAGCATCGCCATGCCCGTCCTCTATCACGCGGCCGCGAGCGGCCTCATTTGAAGTTGAAGCCGCCGGCCGCGCCGGTCCCGCTCGGCGAGCTGCCGAAGCTCGGCACCGCCACGCTGCCGCCGCCCGGCTGCGGATCCGGCTTCGCGAGCGTGCCGCCGACCCTCAGCGAGTAGTAGCCGTCCGCGCTCTTCGACTTCGCCATGCGCGGGTCCATCTCGAGCATCGGCTTGTCCTTCGCGCCCGGCGCGCCGAAGAGCATCTTCGTCTTGTCGTTCTTCGTGCGGTAGCCGTCGTTCAGCTTGAACTTGAGGTTCACCTCGAGGTGCGCGTCCGTCGCGACCTCGCGGAGCTGCACGCGACCGTCACCGTTCACGTCGACGTCGCTGCCCGATGCGCCGACCTTCGTGATCTTGAGGATGCCGTCCTTCGCGTCGCCGTTGACCGCGAACGTCCCGATCTTGAGCCGCGGCAGCGTGAAGGGGCCGAGCGGCGTCTTGACGGTGAGCTCCTTCGCATTGCCCGCGACCATGTCGCGGATCTCGAGCGCCACGTTGCCGTTGGCCTTCGAGGCCTTGCCCTCGGGGAGCTGCAATTTCAGGTTCCCGAACAGCTTTCCTTCCAGCGGAAAGCCCACGTTCGTCGCGATCGCGTCGATCTTGCTCAGGTCGACGCCGTCGAACGTGACGTCGACGTTCCGCTCCTTGGTGCTGTCGTCGAAGGTGCCCTTGATGGTGCCGTCGAATGCGTCGATGCGAAAGCTCACTTCTTTGTTGCCGACCAGGAGGCCGAGCAGCGAGATGCGCGCCCGCGCCTCGTCGATCTTGATCTCGGTGGGCGCCTTCGTCGGGTCGCCCGACGGCGAGATGAGGCGAACGCCCTTCGCTTTGACGCCGGTGAGCCACGACGAGTCGAGCTCGTCGATCTGCAGCTCGGTCGGTGCCGGCGACGAGCGCTGCTGCGCATTGAACGTGGTGACGATGCGCTCCTTCAGCTTCTCGTATGGGAACGTCCACGACAGGAAGACGACGAGACAGAACAGGTAGAAGAGCGGATAGCCGACCTTCGGGGCGATGCGCTTCAGGCGCTCCTTCGTGGCCTCGTTCACGGCTTCTTCTCCGGGGGCGTTCCGCCGGCGGGAGCCGCGGGCTCGGTGCGGTCATAGGCGCTCACGCCGACCTCGACGTCGTACGAATCCGGCTCACCGGCGCGCTTGCGAATGTTCAATCGCGATACCGCGACCGGATATCCACTCTTCTCGATGGCCTCGAGGAACTTGGCAATCGCCGCCATTCCCGACTTCTTCAAGTGAATGACGGTATTCCGCTCGACATATTTCTTGCCGTGCGGCACGTCGGGACGGTCGACGGAGTCGGTGACCTGGAGCTTCTGCTGGCTGGCATTCTGCTCGAGGAAGCCGGCGAGCTGCGGCGCCTTTTTCCCGTAGCGCTGAGCGATCGAGGCCTTTCGGTCCTGACGCTCGTGGATCTGGGCCCGGGCGTTGTTCACAGCGACCATGGCGCCGCGCAGGTCGTCGTTCTCGGCGCGACGACTCGATACCAGCGTCTGGAGCCCGATGGGGATCGCGAGCAGCAACATCACGCCCACCACCACGACGGCGATACTTGCCATTCGCTGCTCGCGGGGATTCAGACCCGAGCGCTCGAAAATGGGAATCACCATCACTTACCTCCCGTCGTGGTCGGCGCGCTCGCGCCGGCCGATGAAGAGCCCGCCGCCCCTGCGC
>JAXDMI010000253.1:0-7752 GCA_034666145.1 Myxococcales bacterium
AAGCGAGTATCGCAATACATGGTGGGGAGCGAATGCCCACTATGCCACGGCAAGAGACTGAAGCGTGAATCGCTGTCAGTGAAATTTGCAGGACTGGATATCGCGGATATGTCGCGTTTTCCGCTGCAGCGCCTCGCGGAGCTGCTGAAGCCGTGCGCAACCGGCAAATCTCCGGAGTGCGCGAAGATGGCAGTCGCTCATCCCGAAAAGGCGGAGGTGGCGCGGCGCATATCCGAAGATCTCTTGTCGCGGCTGGCGGTGCTGCTCGATCTCGGGCTTGGATATCTCTCGCTCGAGCGCAGCACGCCCACGCTTTCGCCCGGCGAGCTGCAGCGGCTGCGTCTCGCGACGCAGGTGCACTCGAACCTGTTCGGCGTGGTCTACGTGCTCGACGAGCCGTCGGCCGGGCTGCACCCCGCGGACACCGAGGCGCTGCTCAGCGCGCTCGAAGGATTGAGGGCGGCAGGCAACTCGCTCTTCGTCGTCGAGCACGATCTGGACGTGATCCGCGCGGCGGACTGGATCGTCGACGTGGGTCCGGCGGCCGGCGAGCAGGGCGGCGAGATCCTCTACAGCGGCGTGCCGGAAGGCCTCATGCGCATCGAGGCATCGCAGACGCGCCGTCACCTGTTCGGCGACGTCACGCCGGCGCCGCGTACGGTGCGCAAGCCCGCCGGGTGGCTGAAGCTCGCCGGCGTGACGCGGAACAACCTCGCCGGCCTCGACGTCGGCTTTCCGCTCGGTGTGCTCGCGACGGTCACGGGCGTGTCGGGCTCGGGCAAGTCGAGCCTCGTGAGCCAGGCGCTCGTCGAGCTGGTGTCGAAGGAGCTCGGTCTCGGGCACAAGGCGGCCATCGGCGAGGGCGACGAGGAGGAGCTCGAACGAGCCGTGGAGGCGACCGGCGGGCGCATCGCGTCGGGCATGGAGTCGGTGAAGCGCCTGGTGCGCGTCGATCAGAAGCCGATCGGACGAACGCCGCGCTCGAACCTTGCAACCTACACGGGTCTCTTCGACGACGTGCGCAAGCTGTTCGCGGCGACGAAGGCCGCGCGTTCGCGTCGCTACGATGCGGGTCGGTTCTCGTTCAACGTCGCGAAGGGCCGCTGCGAGCACTGCGAGGGCGAGGGCTTCGTGATGGTGGAGCTCCTGTTCCTTCCGAGCGTGTATGCGCCGTGTCCGACGTGTCATGGCACGCGGTACAACGACAAGACCCTGGAGATCCGCTACCGCGACAAGAACATCGCGGAGGTGCTGGGCATGACCGTGGATGCGGCGTGGGCGTTCTTTTCGGACGAGCCGCACGTTCGACGCTCGCTGGAGGTGCTACGCGAGGTCGGTCTCGGGTACCTGCGCCTCGGCCAGCCGGCGACCGAGCTGTCGGGCGGAGAGGCGCAGCGCATCAAGCTGGCGACGGAGCTGCAGCGAGCGCAGCGCGGCGGAACCTTGTACGTGCTCGACGAGCCGACGACGGGCCTTCATCCGTCGGACGTGGAGAAGCTCATCGCGCAGCTCGACGGACTCGTGGCGTCGGGGAGCACCGTCATCGTCGTGGAGCACGAGATGCGGGTGGTGGCGCACAGCGACTGGGTGATCGACATCGGTCCCGGTGCGGGTGAGGACGGCGGGACCATCGTGGCGGCGGGTCCGCCGGAGGTGGTCGCGAAGGCAAAGCGCAGCAAGACGGCGCCGTATCTGGCGCGTTTCCTGGTGGACCGCCGCGACCGTAACGCGGCGTGACGCCGGGCCAGGGCATCGGCGTGCATTCGCCGAACGCAGGCTGAGAGCTCGCGGGCTCAGTGCGCGGCGTAGATGACGCTGCCGACCTTGAGCTTGGCGATCACGGCGTCCTTCTCGGACTCGGGCAGCGCGAGGCAGCCCCACGACCGACCCTGCCTCGAGCGACCTTCTTCGACGTACGCGGCGCCGTGCATGACGACGGCGCGCATGCGCGCGTTGGAGTTGGTCGGCGACACGCCGTCGAGGCGGAGCGAGTTGCCGTGCTTGCCGTTGTAGGTCTCGCCGGTGACGTAGTAGCCGAGCGACGACTGGTTCGAGTTGTTCACGTTCGAGAAGCGCGTCGCGTATCCGGTATTCCCGGGATCGCTCCCGCTGCCGTGCGCGACGACGTGCGGCTGAACGGCGCCCGTCGTCATGTTGACGACGAAGAGCCGGTCCTTGCCGGAGTGCTTCGAGAAGTCGACGACGGTGAGATACGCCTTGTTCTTGATCTTGGCTTTGTTCGCGTCGAAGAACGCGACCGCGTCGACGAGCATCGTCTTCGGGACGATGCCGTTCGGATCGACGTGGTACTGCGCGAAGACGGCAGCCTTCTCGTCGGCAGTGAGGTTCGGCACCGGGTAGTCGGACGCGGTGAGCGCACTGCCGCTCGACTCTTCTCCTTCGACGGTCACGTCCTCGTCGTCGGACTGATCCGATCCGACGCAGCCCGGAGCGCACGCGGTGGAGATGGCGAGGAGGGTCCCGAGGATGCAGGCGCGGTATCGCATGCCGGGGCTAGTGCAGGGCGCACGCCTACAGTATGCGGGGTTGGCACCTTCGCCTTTTGCGGCCTTTCACACAGATCATTGGATCGCGATGCGTCGAGCCCTTGGAGGCCCCGGATCCACGATCCAAACGGCACGTTGCTCAGGAAACATCGAGGATCCTGCAGTTTTCCGGGGTCGCCAAGCGAGGTACGAGGCTTGCGTACACCTCCCCTCACGATGACCACCTGGCGAACCGTCTCCCGTTCTCTCCTCGCTCTCTCCTTCGTGGCCGGCTGCGCGGCCCCGGCCACCGACGACAGCAGCAGCTCGCAAGACGATCTGTCGATGGGAACGAAGGCGTGGGACGCCACCGCCGAGAAGGAGTGGTCGACGTTCATCGCCGGGATCGGCAACGCTCGCGAGGCGAACAAGTGCACGACGCTCGCGCAGTGCATCAACGATCCCACGATCAATCCGTACAAGGCACCGACCGACACGGACCTCAACGTGTTCGCCGATTGCTCGAAGGTCGGCATCGGCCTGCGCGGCTACTTCGCGATCAAGACCGGCCGCCCGTTCAAGTACGTGAGCGAGGTCCTCGGCGATCGCCCCGCCAGCCTCGCGGCCGACAAGGAGCCCGACTACCGCTACACGGCGAACAACCACCCGACCGCGTGGAGCACCGCGAAGACGTCGCCCACGATGCAGGCGCTCTTCAACCGCATCGCGAGCCTCTATCACTCGGGCTTCTACCGCATGGGCCCCACCGTCGAGAACGACGACACGTACCCGATCGACATCCGGCCCGGCACCGTGCGACCCGGCACCGTCTATTACGATCCCAACGGTCACGTGCTCCTCGTCTACAAGGTCGACACGAACGGCACGGTGCACTTCATCGACGGGCACCCCGACAACTCGCTCTCGTATCGCATCCTCACGACGGATCTCGCGCTCGGCGGCGTGAGCCAGGGCGGAGGCTTCCGCAACTTCCGCCCCGTCGACAGTCACACCCTCGACTACGCACCGAACTCCAGCCTCACCGACCTGGGCTCGGGGCAGTACGGCCACGGCGCCGGTTACGTGGAGTGGGTGCGCCTGCAGCTCTCGGGCGGTCAGGCGCTTCCCCCCGAGACGCAGCTCGGGCAGCTCGTCGATCAGCTCTGCACGGACATCTCGACGCGCGTCGCCGCCGTCGACGCGGGCAAGCAGATGGCGGCCGCCGATCTCGTCGATCTCCCGCCGAACATCTACGGCGCGGACGGTGACTGGGAGTCCTTCTCGACGCCCGGGCGCGATCAGAAGCTGCGTTCGAGCTTCCGAGGCATCGTCCAGTTCATGAACAGCACGGCAGGCGCGCACACGGCAACGAGCCGCGCGCTCGTCGCGAAGTACGCGAGCATCTGGAAGAGCCACCTGACGTCGTGCAAGATCACGTACGCGAATTCGGCCGGCGATCCGGTCAACCTCACGCTCGCCGACATCCAGGCACGCCTCTTCGATCTCTCGTTCGATCCGTATCAGTGCGTCGAGATGCGCTGGGGCGCCTACCCGAAGAACGCGCAGGAGTACGCGAGCTGCTCCACGCGCGACGCTGCGCACGAGCAGCGCTTCACCGACGAGCAGTCACTCCGCAACATCATCGACCGCCCGGCGGCGGGCACTCCCACGCCGATCGGCTTCGGTCCGGCGACGCACGAAGACGTCGACGTCTCGGCGCTCCTCACGCGCCTCGCGCACTGAAAAGGTAGGACGCAACGGCGCGCGCGACCGACGAGCCCGTTCAGTTCTCTGGAACGGGCGTGACGGTCTGCGTCGGGTCGAGGAGGCTGCCGAGGTTGTTCACGTTCGCGTCGCGGCCGCCGAGCTGTCCGGTCATGCCGCCCAAGAAGTTCCACTCGAGGAACTTCACGATCGACGAGTGCTCCATGGGGACGTGCGAGACGTAGTTCTCCTTCGCGAACCGGCCGAGAGCAAGCAGCGGCACACGCGTGCCGTACGGCTTGCCGTCGGCCGGGTTCGTCGCAGGCGGGGAGACGTGGTCGAAGTAGCCGCCGCCCTCGTCCCACGTCACGAGGACGAGGGTGTTGTCCTTGTAGGAGGAGGCGAGGATCGATTTGACGAGGTTGTCGACGAACGCGACGCCCGGTGAGAGCGCGGTCTTGTAGCCGGGATGCTCGGACCGATAACCGATGGCCTTCACGTACGCGACGTTCGGCAGCGTGCCCTTGGTCAGATCGCCGGCGAGCTCGCCGTAGTCCTTCATGAAGTCGGGGCTCGTCGCGAACTGCTTGTAGTAGAGGAACGGGATGTCGCCGGGGTCGAAGCTGCACGGATAGAGCGGTAGCCCGAGCCCGCAGTCGTCGGGAGCCTTCGGGCACTGTCCCGGGCTCGCCTTCGCAGCGGCATAGCCCTCGGCGTAGAAGTTGATGGTCTTCTGCTTCGCCACCAGCAGATCGGCGATGGTGGTGCCGTCGAAGCGCGCCGTCATCTCGGTGAGGTTGCACTCCTTGCCGGTGGCGTCCGGCTTGACCGTGTTGTCGAGGAATACGAACTTCGCGACGGCGAGATACATGTCATTCGCGGAGGATTGACCCGCAATCGACTGGAAATACCGGTCCGCAATCGCATATTGCGATGCGTAGTCGTGATACGGATTCACGACGGTCGCTGCGGCAATCGCAAAGTTGTTGGGATTCGAGCAATTCGAATCTCCGCCCGTGACGAAGTGGTCCATCTTGCCGTCGTCGATCTCGACGAGCTCGCAAGCCTGGGTGTGATTCGGGTCGTA
This sequence comes from Myxococcales bacterium, assembly GCA_034666145.1. Lineage (GTDB taxonomy): Bacteria > Myxococcota_A > Polyangia > Polyangiales > Polyangiaceae > Labilithrix. The sequence continues at coordinate 5,278 of JAXDMI010000253.1, forward strand.
CGAACCGTTGGCGTCGTCGTCGAGCACGATGGGCGCGCTGCCCGACGGCTCGGTGGCAGGCGGTGCTTCGCAGCACGCCGGTCCCGTGGTGCACGTCGGTACGGACCCCGCGGGCGCGCTGCAGTAGCGACCGAAGTGACCGTCGAACGTGTGGTTCTCCTGCACCACGATGACGACGTGCTCGATCGGGCTCGGCGTCGCCGGGCGGACCGGGCGCGGCGTTCGTTGCAGCGCCGTGTCAGGCGTCGCCGTGCTGGTGCTGCTGCACGCGGCGGCGACGAGCAACGGCACGACGCACGCCCCCATCTGGAGAGCGCGAAGGACATGCAGGGCGCGGAGCATCAGTACACCCGCACGCGCGCCGCGGGCGCCAGGTACAACGCCTGACCCGGCTTCGCGTCGAAGGCCGCGTACCACGCGTCGAGGTTGCGGACCGTGTCGGCGCGATACTGCGCAGGAGCGTGTCCGTCGGTGACGAGACGCTTGCGCGCGGTCTCCTCGCGCATCTTGTTCCGCCACGCTTGCGCGAAGCTGAGGAAGAACTGCTGGTCGCCGGTGAGGCCCTGGACCGTGGGCGCCTCCTTGCCGCCCTGCGAGAGGCGATACGCATCGAACGCGGCGTTGAGGCCGGCCACGTCGGCGATGTTCTCGCTCGACGTCTGCTTGCCGTTCACGTGCGCGTCGGGGAACGGCTTGTACGCGTCGTACTGCGCGACGAGGGCCGCCGATGAGGCGCGAAAATGGGCAAAATCCTCGTCGGTCCACCAGTTGTTCAACTTGCCGGTGGCGTCGAAGAGCGCGCCCTGGTCGTCGAAGCTGTGACAGATCTCGTGACCGATGATGGCGCCGGCCGAGCCGTAATCCATGACCGACGGTCGCGTGGGATCGAAGTCGGGCGGCTGCAGGATGGCGGCCGGAAAGTTGAGCGCGTTCATCGCCGGCAGGTTCACGGCGTTGACGAGCTGCGCGTTCATCACCCACTCGCTGCGATCGACGGGCTGCCCGAGCTTCTTCAGGTTGCGACGATATTCGAAGAGCGATGCCCGCTCGACGTTGCCGTACGCGTCGCCGCGCGTCACCTCGAGGGCGCCGTAGTCGCGCCACTTGTCGGGGTACCCCACGCCGACCTTCAGCACGGCGAGCTTGGCCTTGGCCTGCGTCTTGGTCTTCGGCGCCATCCACTCGAGCGCATCGATGCGTCGCGCGAACGCCGCCACCACGTTCTTCACCATCTCCTCGGCGCGCGCCTTCTCGGCGGGCGGGAAATACTTCGCGACGTAGAGCTTCCCCACCACCTCGCCGAGCGCGTTGTCGGTCTCCTCGACGGCGCGCTTCCAGCGTTCGCGCTGCGCCAGCGTGCCGGAGAGCGTCTTGCCGTAGAACGCGAAGAGCTCGTCGACGAAGGCCTTGGGGAGGAAGCTGCCGTGGTGCTCGATGGCGTGGAACGTGAGGTACTCCTTCCACAGCGCGAGCGGCTGACTCCGCACCAACGCGGCGATGCCGGTGATCGCCTTCGGCTGCCACGCGACGAACACCGGCTGCTTGTCGAGCTGCGCGGCGGCCAGGAACGCATTCCAGTCGAGGCCCGGCGCGCGGCTCGAGAGCTCCGCTCGCGTCCAGTGGTTGTTGCCCTTCTTGACGTCTTCGGTGTCCTCACGGCTCGCGTGCGCCTCGGCGATCTTCTTCTCCATCTCGACGATGCGCGCTGCCTTCGCTGCCGGATCGGCGACCTTGGCGAGCTCCAGGATGCGCGCGACGTGCGCCTGGTACTTGGCGCGGATCTCCACCATGCGCGGCGTCGGCGAGACGTAGTAGTCGCGGTCGGGAAGGTGGAGGCCACCCTGGAGCAGGAACGGCGCGTACTCGCCGGGCTTGTCGAGATCCTGCGCCACCCAGAGGCCGAAGAGGTTGTCGGTATCGAGGTTCGTCGAGTTCAGGACGTCGACGTCGGCGCGCAGCGTTCCGCCGAGGTACGTGGCGAGGGACTTCGCGTCTTTGATGGCCGCGATGGCGGCGAGCGTCGGTGCGAGGGGCTCGAGGCCCTTCGCGTCGATGGCGGGCTCGTCCATGAAGCTCGCGTAGTAGTCACCGACCTTGCGAGCGTCGGTACCGGGCGCCGCGCTCTGCTTCGCAGCCTCCGCCACCAGCTCCGCGGTGCGCTTCGCGGTTCGCTCCTGCACGATGCCGCCGGTCCCCCAGCTGCTGCGATCGGCCGGAATTTCCGTACTCTTGAGCCATGCGCCGTTCGCGTAGGCGAAGAAGTCGTCGCCCGGCGTGACCGTGCGATCGATGCCCGCGAGATCGATGCCGGAGCCCGACGCGACGTCGGGCGACGCCGCCTTGGGAGGCGTTGCGCCGGGCGCGGCGTTCGGCGGAGGAGGATCCGGGACCACCGCGGGCCTGCTGCTGCACGCGGCAGTGGCGAGCAGGACGAAGACGGCGGAGCGGGGGCGCAGGAAACGGCAGAAGGCGTTC